>JAHFPR010000204.1 GCA_023269645.1 Alphaproteobacteria bacterium
ATACGCTGCGAAAAATCCACCGCGTTGTTGAAATCCCTGGGTTTCGGGGAAGTTTACCATCTCAAAGGCGGCATCCTGCAATATCTGGAGGACACCGGAAACCGGGGCGGGTATTGGGAAGGAGCCTGCTTCGTGTTCGATGACCGCACAGCGGTGGATGCGGAGTTGCACCCGGTTGCGCATAAATAGCTTTACAATTGGTTTATTTCAGGCTATGCTTCTTCTGGGAAATTGAGAGGAGAAAGGTATGGCTTACGATAGCTTCAGCACGTCTGTATTGCCCGTAAAAGTTGCTGCGCCCGTCATCCGGCATAATCCACGCCCGCCGGAAGTGGCGGAACGCGCCAGCACGATCCTTCAGGATAACCGCAGTGCCGCACCGCAGAAAAAGAATGCGACGCTCGCCGACGTGCGCCCGATTGTGCCGCAATCCCTCCCGCAGCTTGAGCAGGATAGTAAGGATTCCGTGGAAAAGCGGAAACTCAGCTTCATTTCCGCGCAGTTAAAGGCGAAGCAGGTGTTCGCTTCCGCCGAGTTCGTTCAGCAGGCTACCGCGCCGGTATCTCCGCAGGATGTGGGCTTGCCACCCGCTGCCCCGCCAAGCGCACCGGTGGATATTGTGGCGTAATTTTCCTATTTACTGGCCGGGCGCAGGCTGCCGAACAGCCCGTCTTTTTCATCATCCGGGCCGGCGGCGAAATAGAGCGCGTTTTTATCCCCAAGGCTTTCGCCGTTGCCGAACAGGATACCCCAGATTTTCTCGATTTTGACAGGTTTCCCCCTGGTATCGCGCAGCACGTCCAGGAAGGCGCGGGTTTTCGGATCGAACGCGGCGATGGAGCCGTCGCCGAAATTCCCCACCAGCAGCGCACCGGATAACGCCCCGAAATCCGCAGGTGCGAAGGCCATGCCCCAGGGCGCGCTTAAATGCCCGGCATCTTTCCACACTGTCACCAGCTGGCCGTCTTCGGTGAATTCCGCAAGCCGCCCATGACCTGGCTCTGCGGTATCTTCCTCACCCACAAAGAACTCTCCTTTTTTGCAGGAGCCTTTGGTGATTTCTTCCGGGGGGCAGGTTTGCGTCAGCGCATATGCCACGAAAATATGGTGTTCGCCCGTGGGGGTGGGGAGTGCCTGCACGTTGAACGGTGCGTATTCGCCCGGATCGAACGCGCCGTTTTTGTTTTCATCAAAGGGCATAGCGAACGCCAGCGGGAGCGGCTTGAACTGCCCATCATACACTCTAATGCCCGGATGTTCCCCGAAATCTGCGGCATAGAGGCGGGTATAGGCGGCATCCATCGCCAGCCCGAAGAATTGCGCGCCGTCTTTGGATGCGTCAATCACGGGGATGGCTTCCAGCGGCCTGTCGAAGTTTCCATCTTCCTTTTTGCGCTCTGTCCAGGCGGAAATGACCCCGCCGTCGCTGGCGAACAGGAACTTGGCGGGCGCGGTGATCGGCTCTGCGTCTTCCACCTGCTGCGTGAGGATGAACTGATCTTTGCTATCCACAAATACCACGCCAGTGGCGAAGTTCTCATCGCCGCCCACGGGAAGCTTCACGTATTGCAGCTTATCCTGATGCAACGCGCGCAACCGGGGATCGGACGCGCCGCGCACATCGCCGACATATTCATAGCTGGTATCCTGCGCCGTCACCCAGAAATGCCCGCCCGCTCCGGCGGGGCGGATGGCGATGCCCCAGGCGTTGATGAATTTGTCCTGCACTGTCTTCGGGTGGTATTTCGCCTGGCTGGCGACGAACCGCTCCTCCCGGTAGCGGTTGGAAGTATGCGGTTCTGCAGCCAGGGCGGGCAGGGTGATGCACAGTGTGGCAGCGGTAGCCAGCAGTAAGGAACGGAATTTCATGACGGTGTCTCCTGTGGGTTAGAATGTGAGGGTGAAGCGCGCGCCGAACACCAGCGCGTTATCCAGTGCAGGATCCGTGCCAGGATTCATGATATACTGAATATCCGGCTGCACGGCAAGCCACGGGGTGATGGTATCGCTGTAGGTCAGTTCGATAGCGGTTTCGGCGTTATCCACGGGCGTGCCGCCCGCAATGGTCGCCTGCCGGAACTTGCCGGAATTATGCGCGCCGTTGATGCCCAGCCCAAGCTGCCCTTCGTCCCGATCCGGAATAAGCCCGGTATACACCAGCCCCGCGCTCCAGGCATAATCACACGGATTGACATCGCCCTCCGCGAAGCCGATGCGCGCAAACGCGGCAAGCCCCTGGCTGGCATCGGAACCTTGCTCCCGGTAGAGTTTTGTATCGCCGATCAGGTAGGTTCCGTCGCTGCGTTTCTGAACCGGATTGCCGAAACTGTCCACGTCAATCTGGTCGGGGAATTTTTCTGTGTAGTACCACGCGCCGACAGCGACTTTGCTGCCGGACGTATATCCCGCTTCCGCGACGACCAGCGCGCCGTCCCCGCTATGCAGCGCGATGTGTGTGCCGCGCAGATGGCCTGGATCGCCCGGAACGCCATCCAGCATCACCGCCTGTACATAGCTATTCTTCGTGGGTTGCATCTTCACGCGTATGCCCGGCGAGGTGAACGGAAAAATGGAGGGGCCATTTTGCCCGGATTGGCTGATTTCCGTGCCGATGCCGTAGGTGGAATGCAGGAAAATTCCGCTGGGTTCGTTGACATAGAATTCAGAGTTGAGATCATACAGCCCGGCGAGAACGGAAAATTTATCCTCCAGGAAATTCTGCTGTATCCACGCCTGGTAGAGCTTGGCGGCAGCTTCCGGAACTTCGATATTATCAATGCCCTGGGCACTTCCAGCCAGATGGGCATCGGGTTTGCCACCGTTATTGTTCAGGAGGTGGACGAGTGCCGTCGTGCCGTGAGAGCCGAGCAGTTTTTCGCCGTTGAAATTGAAAATCACATCGAGGTTATCCAGTGCGCTCACACCTTCCTTTATGCCGCCTGCCGCATTGCCCATCACATCGAATTTATACGCAGCTTCAATGCCCACACCCGCTTCGGCCAGCCTGTCGCGCGCGCCACCCCAATCGCCGGTGAGCGTAGCGTTCTTGTAATCCACAGCATCTTCCGCGAAGGCAAGGGCAGGAAGGGATACGCCGCACGCAAGTATCAGCAAAGGTCGGGTAAGGGATTTCATAACGCTCCTGTGAAGTGACAGTGTTCGGACGGAGCGTTTATATTAAGAATAATTATTAATTGCAATAGTTATTCGCAATTATCCTCTTGCAACAAGTACCCCGTCATCGCCCAAATCGCGTAGCGATTATAGGGCGATCCATTCTTGCGGCAGGGCAGGCTATGGATTCCCCTATACTTTTTGCTTGTGCAAAAAGTCGGGGAATGACGGGGTACTTGTTGCAAGAGGATAATCGCGATTATTCTAGGTTCAATCACCATATAAATTAAGTACTCCGTCATTCCAGCGAAAGCTGGAATCCAGCCAAAGCCGCGTCTGCGGCGGAAAGGCTTTTCGCAGCGTAGACACGCCGCTGCTGGATTCC
>JAHFPR010000049.1 GCA_023269645.1 Alphaproteobacteria bacterium
GTAACGCAGCGCGGGAAATACTGGGAAG
Organism: Alphaproteobacteria bacterium; assembly: GCA_023269645.1. Lineage (GTDB taxonomy): Bacteria > Pseudomonadota > Alphaproteobacteria > Rickettsiales > UBA8987 > JAHFPR01. The sequence goes on from JAHFPR010000049.1 coordinate 29, forward strand.
GTGCGTGGCACGAAATTGACCCGATGAGCATCTCGCGGATGATTGATTATCCCGGCGTCGGCGCGCGCAAAAGCTACCTCATTTACCACGAGGAGCTGGAATCCATCGTGAAGAATTTTCCGCACCTGAAGCGCATCCGTTTCTGGATGACCTTCTCCGACCAGTACATCACCCACCTCAACGTGCTGCAGAATGTGGGGATGACACGCATTGACCCGGTGATGTATGAAGGCCGGGAAATCATCCCGCTGCAGTTCCTGAAGGCCGTGCTGCCGGAGCCTTCCTCGCTGGCGCAGAACTACACAGGAAAAACCTCCATCGGCTGCGTAATTCAGGGGATGAAAGACGGCAAGGAGAAGAAGGTGGTGATCTATAACATCTGTGAGCACGCGGCGTGCAACAAGGAAGTCGGCGCACAGGCGGTTTCCTATACCACGGGCGTGCCCGCTTTCATTGGCGCGATGATGGTGCTGCAGAAAAAATGGGGCGGGAAGGGCGTGAAAAACGTGGAAGAATTTGACCCCGAACCGTTCCTGGAGGCACTCGCCGTGCACGGCCTGCCTTGGCACGTGGAGAACCTGGCCATCCTTGATGCCAGGGAACCATTGGCCGCGTGACTATGGCCATCCTGCCCCTCGCTTCCATCGAAACTCCCGCCTACGTGCTGGACGCGGTGGCACTCGCGCGCAATCTGGCGGTCGCGGCGCGCATCAAGCGGGAAACCGGCTGCAACATCATCCTGGCACTCAAAGGCTTTGCGCAGTGGAGTGCCTTCCCGCTGATGCGGGGAACGCTGGACGGAACCGCCGCGAGCGGCATCCATGAAGCACTGCTGGGGCATGAGAAATTCGGCGGGGAGGTGCACGTCTATTCCCCGGCTTACGATGATGCGGAGATTGCGGTGCTGATTCCCATCTCCCACCATATCGTTTTCAATTCGCCAAGCCAGTTCGCGCGCTATTACCCGCGCATCAAAAAAGCGGGCGGGAAAGTTTCCTGCGGCATCCGTATCAACCCGGAACTCGCGCAGGCCAAAACCGTGCTTTACGACCCGTGCGCTCCCTGCTCGCGTCTTGGCACACGCAAGGAATCGCTGTTCTCCGCCGCAACGGAAGGGCTGGAAGGCCTGCACGTCCACGCGCTGTGCGAGAACATGGCGGAGGCTTCCGTGCGCCTGATTCAAACCGTTGATCGGGAGTTCGGCGGATTCATCCGCGAGCGCGGCATAAAGTGGGTAAATTTCGGCGGCGGGCATTACATCACCCATGCGGGCTATGATGTGAACGCGCTCATCGTCGCGCTCAAGATCTTCACGGAGAAATACGGGGTGAAGGTGATTCTGGAACCAGGCGGAGCACTCGCCTACGATGCCGGCTTTCTGGTCGCCAGCGTACTGGACATCATGGAAAACGGCAAGCCCATCGCGCTTCTGGATACCTCCGCCACCACCCATATGCCGGACGTGCTCGAAATGCCCTACCGCCCGAATATCCTCGGCGCGGGGGCGGCGGGCGAAAAACCCTTCACCTATCTGCTGGGCGGGCGCACCTGCCTCGCGGGGGATGTGCTTGGGGAATATAGCTTCGACGCGCCGCTGCAGGTGGGCGACAAGCTGGTATTCACCGACATGGCGCAATACAGCATGGTCAAGAACACCACGTTCAACGGAATGCCGCTGCCCGACATCGGCATCCTGCACCCGGACGGGAAATACGAACGTGTGCGCCGCTTCGGTTACGAGGATTTCAAAACGCGGCTTTCCTGAAGGCCAAGGCTTTCCTGAAGGCAATCGGCTTACGCCGCGATGATTTCCAGCGGGCCGGACATGGTGGGGGCATGGCTTTCCCCGAAGACCGTCATCAGCGGTTCTTCCTTGATGGCCACCGCTTTTTTCTCCGGCGCGAAGCCGTTGAACCCGGTGGTAAAAATGCGGCCATATGCGCCGAGCTGGCCGATCTCGATGTAATCGCCCTCCGCCGTATCTTCCGGAAGATAAAATGGCCCTTTCATGAAATCGAGCGTGTCGCAGGTTGGGCCGAAGAAGCTGAACGGCAGCATGGTCGGCGCAACATCCCCGTTCGTGCGGAGCAGCCGCAGCGGGAACACAAAATGCGGCATTCCGGCATCGAACAGGCTGCCGTAGGTTCCGTCGTTAATATAGAGCATCTCGTGCTTGCGGAGTTCCACGCGCACCACCACCGCGCCGGATTCTGCCACCAGCGCGCGCCCCGGCTCACACATGAGCTGAATGTTGTCACCACCCTTCATGCCGCTTTTCATCGCGGCGAATTCTTCCTGGATTGCCGAGAAGAAGGTGTGCAGCGGCGGCGGGGTCATGCCCGGATATACGGAGGGGAAACCGCCGCCCACATCCAGCATATCCACGGAAACCCCGGCAGCGCGGATGGTTTTCCGCGCCATGCGGATGGCGATGCGGTATGCGTCCGGATGCATACACTGCGAGCCGACATGGAAACAGATGCCGAGCTTTGCCGCGTGCCAGCGCACTTTCTTCAGCAGGGGAACAGCGTCCACCGCGTTGATGCCGAATTTATCCGTGAGGCTCAGTTCCGCGTAATTGTTCGGAATAGCCAGCCGCACATACAGGCACAGATCTTTCGCGTTATCCGTTTCCTGGAGGATTTTCATGAGTTCCTCCTCGCTGTCGAGCGAGAAGTGGCGCACGTTATGGGTGTGATACGCTTCGCGTATGGCCTGGCGGGATTTCACCGTATGCATGAAATAGAGCGTCGCATCCTTGCCGAACAGCTTGCGTGCCAGCACAACTTCCGGCAGCGAGGCCACATCAAAATGGCGCACACCCTCAGCATACAGTGCCTTGAGCACATAGGGTTCGGGATTGGTTTTGATAGCGTAAAGAACTGTGCCGGGAAATTGGCTCAGGAAAAAGCCTGCAGCTTTGCTAAGCGCATCTGGCCGGAAGAGAAATAACGGGTTCTCCGGCTGAACCGCCTCAACGGCAGTGTAAGCATCCTTGAATCTTTGCATTTCAGAAGCACAAACTCTCTGTGGTTACTTGCGATTCGTGCCCAATATCCTATAAAAAACCTCTTGTAAATAAAAAATTCACATCCTGCTTATTTTTTACGTGTAACAAAAACCTCCAGTCCCTTCAACAGTTTGTGTTATGCAGCCTCCTCCGGGCGCATGATGCGGCGCAGTATGTGGCTTTCCAACATCACCCTTGTGCTCGCCGCGTACGGTTTGCTAGGATGCGCCTTATGAAAACCTCCACCCGCTTCCCCCTCTGCACCGCGTTCCGGCATACCGTTCTCCGGGGCTATAGCTTCGCTGCTTTCCGCGCCGATGCGATGGCGGCGTTTGTGGTGTCGCTGGTGGCACTGCCGCTTTCGATGGCGCTGGCCATTGCGGTGGGGCTGCCGCCGCAGCATGGCCTTTATACCGCGATTGTTGCGGGTGCGGTAGTGCCGCTTCTGGGGGGGTCGGTTTCTCAGGTGAGCGGCCCCACGGCGGCGTTCGTGGTGATCCTCGCGCCCATCGTTTCCGAGTTCGGATTGCATGGGCTGGTATGGTGCGGGCTGATGGCAGGGGTGATCCTCGTCATTATGGGATTCGCGCGGATGGGGCGGCTGATCAATTACGTGCCCTATCCGGTGACGACAGGCTTCACGGCAGGTATCGCAGTGGTGCTCGCCACGCTTTCGCTCAATGATTTTCTGGGGCTGGGCATTCCGAAGCTGGAGGGAAATTTCATCCATAAGGCCGCCACCATCGCCGCGCGCCTGCCCGCCCTCAACCCTTACGAAACCCTCATCGGCGTGGTGACGCTGCTGCTCCTGCTGTTTGCGGGACGCGTGGTGAAACGCCTGCCCAGTGCCATTGTCGCTATGGTAATCGGCACGGTGCTGGGGTTGTTCCTGACGCAGCACGGGCACGGCATCCAGACCATCGGCAACCGCTTCTCCTACACCACGCATAGCGGCGAAACGGCGGCGGGCGTTCCGCCTTATCCGCCCGCGCTGCACCTGCCCACCCTCGCGCCGGATACCCTGCTCACCGTGCCGAGCTTCGAGGAACTCCGGAAATTCCTGTTCCCCGCGCTTGCCATCGCCATTCTGGCCGCGCTGGAATCGCTGCTCTCCGCCACAGTGGCTGACAGCATGGCCGGAACGCGGCACGATCCGAACGCAGAACTCGGCGGTATCGGCATCGGCAACATCCTCTCGGCACTGGCGGGCGGCATCCCCGCCACGGGTGCCATCGCGCGCACAGCCACCAACATCAACAGCGGCGCACGCTCGCCGCTCGCCTCCACGATGCACGCGCTGTTCCTGCTCCTGTACGTGCTCGTGCTCGCGCCTTACATACGCTACCTGCCGATGGCCTCGCTGGCGGCACTGCTCATCATCACCGCTTACCGTATGTCGCACGTGCACCAGTTCTTCCGTGTGCTGGCGATCGCCCCGCGCAGTGATACCGTGGTGCTGCTCACCTGCTTCACCCTCACCGTATTCGTGGATATGGTGGCAGGCGTGGGGGTGGGGATGATCTGCGCCTCGTTCCTGCTGATGAAGCGCATCACCGACCTCACCCGCGTGGAGCTTGAAGGCGCGGAACACCCCGGCATCGGTACGCGAAAACTTCCGGAGGGTGTGCTGGTTTACCGCATCCGGGGGCCGCTGTTTTTCGGCACGATCGAAAAAGCCTTCGACCGCGCCACCTTCAACAAGGAAACCATCCGCACCCTCATCGTGGATATCGCCGACGTGCCCTTCATTGACATGACCGGGCTGGTGGCGATGAAATCCCTGCTTGCTTCGGTGGCGGGGCATCGGCGCGCGGTGTATATCGTGTGCACGTCGCTGGAGGTGGAGGAGAAAATCCGCCATAAAATCGCGGGGCAGGAACTCAGCCGCTTCGTCCATTTCTATCCCTCGCTGGAGGCAGCACTGGCGGAATTTTCCCCGCCAGCCACCCCGAAACCCAATGTTTCCCGCAAAAAACCCGCAAAGAAATAAATCCATGAGAACCCCAGCCTCCCTACCGCAAAAGCAATCCAGTGCCCTCCCGTATTTTCTGCTGACGCTTGCAGCGGCGGCCTTGTGGGCAATGTATACGGCATCAGCTTGCATCGCGCGTCTGCAACATTACGGCACGTTTGTCGCGGATATGGGAACATTCCGGCTCTCCTTTCAACAGATGGCGGAGGGATTACCTCCCATAATTTCCACCATTCCGCCCTACATCGCCCAGCACCATCTTTTCGGTATGCATTTCTCGCCAGTTCTCTATCTTCTCGTCCCTTTCTATGCCATCTGGCCGCACGCAGAACTGCTGTTCGTGGCGCAATCCCTGTTGATGGCCTCCGCCGCGCCGCTGCTGTTTCTGCTGGGAAGGGACAGGGGCATCACGCCGCGCATGGCGTTCTGCTTTGCCCTGCTTGCGCTTCTTAATCCGTTTCTTCTCAATGCCGCACTGAACGATTTTCATGAAATCTCCTTTGCCGTACCGCTGATGTGTATAGGATTGCGTGCCGTGGTGCGGCGGAAGTTTTCCTGGCTGTTGCTGGCCTGTGCCGGACTATTGCTCACCAAGGAGCATTACGGCGCATCGGTGATGGGCTTCGGGTTGCTGTGGACGTGGCAGCACAGGGATTGGAAACGCGGCGGGATGCTTGCCGCAGGCGGAATACTCAGCCTCGCGCTGGTCGTGGGCATCGTGATACCCCACTTCAACCAGGGTGGAACGCACCCCATGATCGAACTCGGCGCAACCAATCGCTACGGCTGGATAACGCTTTCCTGGCAAGCCGCCGAAGAGGCCATCCGCCGCCTTTTCTATTCTCAGCTTTCAGTAGCCTTCTACTTTATGATGCTGCTGGGATGTGTGGGATATTTTCCGCTTCTTGCGCCCGTTTTCCTGCTCCCAGGCCTCGCAGACCTTCTGACGAATACGCTTTCTTCCAATGGCATCATGCGCCTGCCGATTTACTATTACAGCGCGCCGCTGGTGCCGGTGCTGCTCTTTGCCTCGATGGCAGTATGGAGTATGCCCGCGAAACTTCCCTACCGTTACAAACAACTGTTTCTCGCCCTCGCGCTAGCAACCTCGCTGGCGTTCCTGATACCTGGAAAATTATGGGAACGCCCCCTGCAATGGGTGCAGGCGGAGGATCGTAAAAACCAGGAACGGAACATGGATCAGTTACTCGGCGCGTGCGCGCGGCCATTGGTGCAACCGAATATTTTTGCCAACCTGGCGAGCACTCCGCACACGCGCCCGTTCTCGCTGAAATTCTCACCGGAGGCCGATTGCATTGCGCTGCATCTGGATTATCCACGCAATCCCAAAGCAGTCACCGGCCAGGGGCGGTTCCTCTCGCCATATGAACCACTTTCTCCCATTGAATATGCTGATCAGGTGCGGGAAATAGCGCAGGATACATCCTGGCGCATCGTATACTGGCACACACCCTGGCTATTCCTCCGGAAAGCTCCGCTGGAGGCTGCCCTGCCGCAGGAAGAAACCCGGCGCGAAGTACTGCAACAGCTGCGCGATATGCACTGGTTCTTCACTTATTTCAACAGGCACAGAAAACATGGCTGATCCCATATGCGCCGCTTTCTGAAAGGCCTGCGCGATTACGTGCGGGGCGTTTTCCATGTGCGGCGGTGGCCGGTAACAGCATCTTTCTGGAACCGCACGATCTCCTCCCCGCTCATGCCAGAGAAGAAATCCCAGGCGCGGTTGAACGCGCGGATGTGCTCCAGGCAATACCAGCTACGCTCCAGCGGAATATCATCCGCAACAGCAACCGGGCTATCCACCGAAACCGGCATCTGCCGCCTGCGCGGCGCGGGATATTGCCCGGCTTCCCCGCACCCTTCGCAACGGCATATTCTGTGATTATCGTTGCCCATAGCGGAATTATGCGCTTGAGGACGCCGGAAAACAAGGCTTGATATTTTTAGAGTTCGGAGTTCGGAATCTTTTTACTGAACTCTGAACTCTGAACTCTGAACTCCGAACTCTAACTGAGGCGGGGCAATGCGGATATTCCTTGCGCGGAGGCCGTCCCACACGCCCTGGATAATAATTGCGGCCTTGGTGATTTTCTGCTCCTCGAACAGCAGGATGAGCAGGTATTCATACACGGAGGCCATGAAATTATAGAGCGTGCACGCCAGCGGAACCCTGGTGACATAGAGCCGCCAGAAAATCGTGCGGTTGCGGGCGTTGGTATAGCGGCGGCTGGCCGGGTGGTTGGTGGTGATGAAGCTGCGCCCGAACATCCGGTGCGTGGTCATGCGCCCCAGGTTATGGTTCAGCCGAGCAGCACTCACCGCCATGATGATCCACCCGCCGAGAATCATCCGCAGGCAGAATTCCCAATCAATGTAATCAATGAAAAAATCCTCGCGCATCAGGCCGATCCGCTCGAACACGCGGCGGCGGATGAGGCTGCCCGAAGCCATCACGCACAGTACGCCGTTGAGGTATTCATGCTCGCGCAACTCCTTGCGCTGGAAGAAAATCTTTCCGCGCGGCAGCAGGCAGCGGTAATTTTTCTCGCCGTTCGCATCCACGATCAGCGGCGCGCAGATGCCTATGCGCTCCCGCTCCGGATTATGTTCGTAGGCGCGCCACATCGCCGCGATCATATCCGGTTCCGCGCGGGAGTCGTCGTCGAGCAGCAGCATCCACTCCGCACCCTCATGGCAGGCGAGGCGGATGCCGATATTCTGTGCCGCGCCGAGGCCGACATTCCGCCCGTTATAGAGGAGCTTCACGTTGGTATGTTCGGGAACAAGCCGCTGGAGGAATTCGTTAGAGGCCTGTTCCGTGCTGTTATCCACGATGACCACCGCATCCACCTGCGGCGAGATGGCCGCCAGGTTGGCGCGAAATTCCTCCCCGCAATTATAGGTGACGATAATGGCAGCGATTTTTCCGAATCCGTGGGACACGCGCTAACGGCCTCGCTGCGTTGCCTGCCCCGCCACTTCCCGACGTTTCGCCTCCACCGCGCCCACGATCGCGCTGCGCAGGCTTTTCGCGGCGTTGCGCCATTCCTGCGCTTCGTGAAACTCCGAGCTTCTTTCATGATCCTTCGGGCTTGCCTGCTTGGCAGCTTCCGCAAGCTGTTTGTGGCGGGCGCGCTCCTGCTCATAATGCTCCAGGGAATCCAGTGCCGTGGCGACATCCACGCGCTTGCCCGCTTTATCGGTAACGCGCGCGGAAGCATCGGCCAACAGCGCGTCCATCGCCCTGCCCACTTCATCCTCGCGTTCATTCTCCGCACGGTTGCCCGCCTTATGAACATGGGGCAGATAACTATCGTGCGTTTCCGCATAGCGATCCCCCACTTTCGCAGAAGGCGACAGATTCAGCGGAGCCTGCCGCAGCAGTTTCTCAAGCCGCTTTCTGGTATCGGGGTGCGGCAGGCGTTCGGCGAAATTCACAGGTGCTTCATTTGTCATACTTACCTCCCTACATCACCACATCCGGCATGGCAAGCGGCTTCATGCCCGCGCTGATCTTCGCAAGCAGGCTGAAATGCTCCGGCAGTATTTTGTTGAGGAAAAACCGCGCGGTGGCGAGCTTGCCCTCGTAAAATTCCTTTTCCGTAGTTCCGCCCGCAAGCTGCGCGAGGGCGATTTTCGCCGTGCGCGCCCAGATATAACCCAGCACCACGTGGCCGAACATCCGCGCGTAATCCACCGATGCGCCCGCCGCTTCGTCCGGATTCCCCAGCCCCTGCATGGCCACCCACATACTCGCCTGCTGGAGGGATTTTATCCCCTGGTAAAGCGGCTTGGTGAACTCGGCCATCGCCTTATCGTCGCGGTTAGCCTCGATGAATTCCGTCACCGGATGGAAGAAGCTGCGCAGATACCGCCCGGTATATTTCGGCAGTTTCCGCCCGACGAGATCGAGTGCCTGAATGCCGTTCGTGCCTTCGTAAATCTGGGTGATGCGGCAATCGCGGAGAAGCTGCTCCATGCCGTAATCGCGGATGAAGCCGTAGCCGCCGAGTACCTGCATCCCCAGGCTCGCGCATTCCGTGCCCGCATCGGTGAGGTAGCCCTTTACGATGGGTGTGATGAGCTGCACGAAATCATCTGCGCGGGTTTTTTCCGTTTCGTCCGCAGAGCGGCGGCGAATATCCATGTTCAACGCAGCCCACATGGCGAGCACACGGCAGCCCTCAGTCAGCGCGCGCTGGGTCAGCAGCATCCGCCGCACGTCCGGATGCACGGTGATCGGATCGGCCTTTTTATCCGGAAACTTTGCGCCTTTCATGTTGCGCCCCTGCGGGCGTTCCTTCGCGTAGGCCAGCGCGCCCTGCGCCGCCGCTTCCGCAATCCCCAGCCCCTGCACCCCGACGAGAATCCGCGCTTCGTTCATCATGGTTAACATGGCACGCAAGCCCTTATGTTTTTCGCCCACCAGAAAGCCTGTTGCACCGTCGTAATTCATGACGCAGGTGGGCGAGGCGTGGATGCCCATTTTATGCTCGATGGAAGCGCAGGTCACCTTGTTCCGCGCGCCGAGGCTCCCATCCGCATTCACCATGAATTTCGGCACGACGAACAGCGAAATCCCCTTCACCCCCTCCGGCGCATCCGGCAGTTTCGCCAGCACCAGATGGATGATGTTCTCGCTCGCGTCATGCTCGCCGAAGGAGATGAATATTTTGGTTCCCGTGATGGCGTGGCTGCCATCGCTGTTCGGCTCCGCGCGGGTGGTGATAAGGCCGAGATCGGTTCCCGCCTGCGGCTCGGTGAGGCACATCACCCCGCTCCACGTTCCCGCGATCATCTTCGGCATATAGTTGCGCTTCATCTCCCCGGAGGCGTTCAATTCCAGTGCCGAAACCGCGCCGTGCGTCAGCCCCGGCAGCAGCCCGAAGGAAAGATTGGTGGAGCAGATCATCTCCGTCAGCGGCATATTGAGCACGGCGGGGAGGTTCTGCCCGCCATATTCCGTGGGGAACGTGAACGCACCCCAGCCGCTTTCCACATATGTTTTATAGGCGGAAACAAAGCCCTCCGGCAGCGTCACCGCGCCGCCCTTGAAGCCAAGCCCCTGCGCGTCGCCCGGCTGGTTGAGCGGCAGCAGCACCTCCTCCGCGAAGCGCGCGCCCTCCTCCAGAATCGGATCCACGATGGATAAATCCTCGAAGCCGGGAAGCGTGGAATATTTCCCAAGCTCCAGCCATTCATTGAGCACGAACTGATAATCGCGGATGGGGGCTTTATAGCTGGGCATGGTTTCCTCTCACCGTTGTTTCGAGCGTTTAGCGCGTGCCGTTTTCAAATCCGAGAGGGCAAGCTCCCGGTCGTCGGTGACGGCAAGAAGCTGCGCGTCGGAAAGCGGCCTGGTTATTTCCCTTCTATCCATAACGCCGGGCGGCAGTGCCATCTCCTCAATCGCGCGGATGTCCGACTTGAATCGCGCCATCGTCGAAAAACTGACAGGCTTTCCCCCTGCCACTTCATCCGCCATATCCTGGGTAGCCAGCATGGCATCCATAACCCTGGCCACCATTGCTTCATGCCCTCTTGTCATACCCGGAAGACCTTCCATATCTTGCGCCGTGATAGGGCTGTCGTCGTTGCGATCCTTCGATTTGGAAAACCTCTCAATGGCCTGCGTTTCAAAATCCAGTGCGACTGTCGGGCTATCCGTCCCCAGTGCCGCCATCAACGCTTCCGCCATGAATTCAGTGGCCACGCTCATATTGGTGGCGTGTACAGGGGTCATCTCCAGAGGCCATCTTTTGCTTGCCATACCCTAATTCCCCAGCTTCTTGCGCAATTCGTCGAGG
>JAHFPR010000205.1:0-1132 GCA_023269645.1 Alphaproteobacteria bacterium
GAAGGAAGCGGCGGCAGGGCAGAAGGAAGAAGCGGCATAATATCCCTTGTCATTCCCCGACTTTTTGCACAGCAAAAAGTATAGGGGAATCCATGCCTGCCGCACATCATTGTTTTGCACACAACGTGTGCGGGGGGATCGCCCTATAATCGCTACGCGATTCGGGCGATGACGAAATACAGCACCTATTGCCGCAAGATATTGACATTTCCACACCTATCGTATACAATAGCAGCGATTTTCTTCGTTTCTTTTCGTACAGGCACAGCTCTTTTGCCTTGTTTCCTTTATTCACTGCGCTCAACCAGGCAGTGTTTTACACCCTTCACGTTCCCAAAAAGAAAGGCGGGTTATGAATAATGCTGGAATTTTTCGTGTTTTTTATCGTCCTGATTCTGGTTCTCGGCGCGGCGGTAGCATTTGTCTTTTATGGAATATCGGTCGCTTTGTACGTTGGGACGTGGGTGCTTTTGTTTTTCATCCTCGAAGTGCTCAATGTATTTATCGGCAACATTATTCCCGACTGGATACTGGCTATCATCGCGGCATTCATCACATTGAAAGTATTAAAACACTGATCCATGTGAGCAAAACCCGGTGAGAGAACACAACCCCTTTTTTTACAAAAAGGACTGTTCTCTCCCGGGTTTTTGCTTTTTGCGCGGATAATCCCGTGATGGGGACATCGTTTACGATTTATTAACTTTTCTGTAGTATACTCAAAAATGGGAAATTATACCTGCCGCTATCGCCCTGTGGTGATGGTGCGCCAAAGGTGTGCAGAAAAAGACGGGCATACAGAAAAAGACGGGCATACAGAAAAAGACGGGCATACAGGCATACGATGAGCTGGTTTACCAAAGATGTTAATAGCGAGGTTGTGGAATTTAGCCCGGCTGGTGCTGCCGCGTTGCGGGAGATGGGTGGCAAGCTGTATGCAATCATAGGTGCTACTCATCCGGAAGGCCGTTCCGATTTCCGTGGTGGCCGCGAACAATCCATGAACGAAGTGGCGCAGTGGATCAAGGAATCCCTGCTCCGGCTTGATCAGGATACCGAGGCCTCAATGGCGGAGGCGAAATATGCGATAGCGGTGGCGAAACACGCCAGGGCGGTGGCCGCCCACAATAAA
>JAHFPR010000205.1:1142-3483 GCA_023269645.1 Alphaproteobacteria bacterium
CCGCTTGTCCTCTCCGGGGGCGATGTGCGGGAGATTGATGCCAGGCTGGAGGCGTTCGGGGCGGCTCCACCCCCGCCCCCGCCGGTGGAAACCAACCGTATTCCCGATACGGAATATGTGTTCCTGAAGGCCGATCTTCTGGCGATGGATCTGCGCATACGCGGGTATCCCCGCCACGGCTCTCCGTATTGGCGGCGGTGGGAAGTGGCACTGGAAGAATATGCTATCAGCCTGAACCTCAGCACGGGCAACAACAGCAACGCTGAAGGCCGATTCCAGGAGCGTCGTGCCGACAAGAACCGCGATACCATCCTCGATACTGCCGTGTTACGCTCCCTGGATCGCGGACTCAGCCTGCGCGAAGGCATTAACAGCGTTGCGAGCGATCTCCATGCCTTTACCAGTAACACATATATGCAATGGCTCGATAGTGTGCGCGGCATGATTGATGAGCGGGATGCGCTCCTGAAAGAATATGGCCGCCCGGATCGCAACCCTTTCGGCGTTACCATTCCCAAGGAAAAAGCCTACGAAGTGCTTGCGCCGAGGCTCTCGACGCAGAAATACAATGCTCCGAAAGGGCCGGGGTGGGAGATGCAGACGGCAGGCCTCCGGAAGCAATATGGCGATAGAAAGCCTCCCGATGCCGCTGTGGATGCGCGCGTCCCGATGCATGGAAGGGAAGTCAGCGTGGAATCGGTGCTGGAAACGGCAGGAAGGTATGTGAAAGGCCTGCTGAAGCCTCCGGAAGATAACGGGCCGGGGCGGGGAAGGGGATAGCATTTTCCACCACAACCTTTTATTGTAGAATAATCTCCAGAAGTTGCTTGCAAAGTCTGGCATAACGGATTGTTCTGAGGAAACGCCAAAGGTTGCGCCGTGAATCCCGATACCCCCCTACATCCCCGCGAGAACCCGCATTTGATCGGCCATGCGGAGGCAGAACGGACGCTGCTTGCCGCGTGTAATGCCGGCAAGATTCCCCATGCCTGGCTGATAACGGGTGTGCAGGGGCTGGGCAAGGCGACACTCGCCTACCGCTTCGCACGGCTTCTGCTGGCGAACGGCGCGCCGGGGGCAAGCGCGGAGGCCGAAGCTCCCTCCCTGTTCGGGGACGCGCTGCCCGCTGTAAAAACCGAGGCATTTTCGCTGGAGATTTCCCCCGATCATCCCACTTTCAAGCGCGTGGTATCGGGCGGCCATGCGGATCTCCATGTCATCGAACCCACGAATCTGGACGATGATGGCAAGGAGAAGGCGAGCTGGGAAATCCGCGTCTGGCAGATACGTGCGCTGGAGAAGACCCTGCGGCGGAGTGCGGCGGAAGCGGGCTGGCGCGTGGCGATCATTGACAGTGCCGATGACATGAACCGCAACGCCGCCAACGCGCTGCTGAAAATCCTGGAGGAGCCGCCCGCGCGCACGGTGCTGCTGCTCGTCAGCCATCATCCGGGGCGGCTGCTCCCCACGATACGCTCGCGCTGCCGCCAGCTTGCCTTGCGCCCGCTGCCGGAAGCGGAGGTGCGGAAGGTGCTGGAAGGTTTCCGGTTTCAGGTTCCGGGTTTCAGCGAAGAAAACCTGCTTACCGAAACCAGAAACCCGACACCTGAAACCTCCTTCGCCATTGCGCTGGCGGAAGGTTCTCCGGGTTTTGCCGCGCGGATGTATGCCGAGGGCGGGCTGGGGCTTTACCGGGATATGGTCGCGGCACTGGCCGGGCTGCCGCGCCTGGACATCGTGGCGGTGCAGGATTTCGGCGCGGAACTGGCGAAAAAAGATCAGGATGCGCGGTGGGAAATGTTCAACTATATGTTCGGCTGGTTCCTTAGCAAGGCGGTGGAGGAGGGGCTGAACGGCTCGCCTGCCCCGCACTTCGCGGAGGGCGAACGGGAACTGCGCGCGCGGCTGCTGGCCGTATCCTCCATTGACCGCATCGCGGAAATGTGGGAGAAAACAGCCCGCACCGCCGCCCTCGGCGACGATCTGCATATGGATCGTGCGCTGGTGGTGGAGGAGATGCTGGGAATGCTACAAACTGGAAAACCATGACCAACGCACCCTTCTACATCACCACGCCGATCTATTATGTGAATGACAGCCCGCATCTCGGCCATGCGTACACCACCATCGCGGCGGATGTGCTGGCGCGCTTCATGCGGCTTTCTGGGCGCGAGGTGTTTTTCCTCACCGGCACGGACGAGCACGGGCAGAAAGTGGCGCAGTCGGCGCGCGCGGCGGGGATGACCCCGCAGGCTTTCGCGGATTCCGTTTCGCCGCGTTTCCGCGCGCTGGTGAAGGCGGAAGGCTCGGAAAACTTGCTCAACATCACCAACGACGATTT
>JAHFPR010000050.1 GCA_023269645.1 Alphaproteobacteria bacterium
GCATGATTCCCTATCGGCAGGCACTACAGATTATTTTGCAGCATACCGGTGTGCGGAAGACGGAAAAACTGCCGCTGCTTTCCGCGCATTCGCGCATATCCGCTGCTGAAATCACAAGCGCGATGCAGGTTCCCTCCTTCTGCAATTCCGCGATGGATGGCTTTGCTGTAAGGTGTGCTGATATTGCGGGTGCTACGGTGGAACAACCAATCGCGCTCCCCATCATGCGGACGATTGCGGCGGGTGATGTGGTGACGATGGAAACTGCTTCAGGTGCGTCGCAAATTATGACGGGCGCGCCCGTGCCTGAACCTTACGATGCGGTGATTCCGGTGGAGGAAGTGATGGTTGCAGGGGATGAAGTTTCCTTCATGCGCCCGGCAAGGGAGCATGAGAATATCCGCTTTCCGGGAGAAGATGTGCGCCTCGGCCAGAGGGTGCTGCGCCGGAACGAAACCATTGCGACCGAGCGTGTGATGCTGCTGGCCGCTGTGGGGGTTGCGGAGGTGGAGGTGTATCAACTGCCCGCGCTCCATATTCTGAGCACGGGGAAAGAAATTACGGATAATGCGGGTGCACCGCTGCCGGAAGGGAGGATTTATAACTCCAACGCGCCCTATTTAATAGCGTGCTGCCGGGAGGAAGGTTTCACGCCGGAGTATGGCGGTATCATTGCGGATGATCCGGCGGCGTTTGAGCAGGCCATCGCTTCCATCACGCCCGGCTCGGTGATTATCACCACGGGCGCGGTTTCCAAAGGCACGTGGGATTTTATTCCGGAAAGCCTGAAGCATCTGGGTGCTACGACGCATTTCCACCGCGTGAATATCCGCCCCGGCAAGCCCGTGCTTTTCGCCACCCTGCCGAACGGAAGCTGGTTTTTCGGATTGCCGGGGAATCCGGTTTCCGCCGCAATCGGTTTCCGCTTTTTTGTGCTGCCGCTGCTGTGGGCGTTGCAGGGGTTGGAGCCGGAGCAGCCGCTCATGGCGAGGCTGGAAAATGGCTTCATCAAGAAAGGAAATTTCCGCCAATTCCTGAAATCTAGGCTCAGTGCCAATGCGAAAGGTGAACTGGTTGCAACCGTTTCTTCCGGCCAGGAATCCTTCAAGATAAGCCCGGTGGCGGAAAGCAACGCCTGGGTGATGCTGGAGGAAGATCGCCTGGAATGCAAGGCGGGCACGATGGTTTCCGTGCTGCCGTTCAGAACGCAGGCTGCCGAGGTGCTGGCGGCGCAACCCATGAAGGAGGCTCCGTTATGCAGAATAGCATAAAGGTTGAGATTGGTTTATTCGGGGCGTTCCGGCAATTTGCGGGCGGCGCGCCCTTCGCGTTCGAGGTTCCGCAGGGCACACGCCTGGGGGAAATACGGAACGCGCTGCGAACGGAGCTTGTGAAACGCCATCCGGAATTCCGGCAGCAGAAACTTATGGAGGTATCGGTGCTTGCGGATGAGCGTTCCATCCTGCGCGACGATGCTGTGTTGCTGCGGGATACGACACTGGCGATTCTGCCGCCGGTGGGGGGAGGGTGATATGGATTCCGCCATCTATGCCACCATCAGCGAAACGATGCTCTCCCTTGAGGAAGCCGCCGCGTTTGTGAATGCTCCCGAAAACGGGGCGATGGATATGTTTGTCGGCAGGGTGCGCAACCACAATCTCGGCAAGGCGGTGAATGCGGTCAGCTACGATGCGTTCGATCCGCTCGCCTGCCAGGTGTTCCGGGAACTCTGCGCGGAGGCTATTATGAAGTTCGATAAACGCCTGCGCTGCTATATTGCACATTACAAGGGCAGGCTGGAAATCGGCGGCATCAGCGTGGTGATTGCTGCCGGGTCGCCGCACCGGGACGAATCTTTCCGCGCGTGCCGCTATCTGATTGAGGAACTGAAACTGCGCGCTCCCATCTGGAAGCAGGAACATTACGTGGATGGCGACAGCGAGTGGGTGCAGGGTCATGCGCTGTGCGGCCATCATCAGAAGGAAGGGTGCGCACATGGATAAATGTACGGGCATCATTCTGGCGGGTGGGAAATCCTCGCGCATGGGGCGGGATAAGGTGCTGCTTCCGTGGCGCGGAGCGCGGTTGGTGGATTATGTGGCGGGCGTTCTGCGGGAAGCCGGCATCACAGATATTCATGTGAGCGGCGAGGTGGAGGGCTATTCAGGTATTCCGGATATGCTGATGCATCAGGGGCCGGTGGCGGCAATCGCCTCGGTGGTTTTATCGTCGCAGATGCAACGGAACGAAGCTGAAAATACGTTTTTATTCGTGCCGGTGGATATGCCGTTTCTGGAGGCAAGCCTGCTGGAGAAACTCCTGTGTGCTTCCGGGGATGGCGATGCGGTGTGTTTTGAGGCGCGCCCGTTGCCGCTTCTGCTGAGGGTGAATCCTGAAGTGAAGCGGATACTTGAATCCGCCGTTGAAGCGATGAAAAGAGGAAATTCTTTTCCGGTCAAACTATTGCTGCGGGCATTCAATCGCGCAGAGGTGGATTCCCCGCTGCTTGCGGCGTACTGTCATCCCAGCGCACGCTGGGATCCAGCGCATCGCGTCCGCGATGCAGGAAGTGTCTTGTCTTGCGCCGCAGACGCGGCACTGCTGGATACCAGCTTTCGCTGGTATGACAACAATACCCCGTCCCTTGGGGCGGGGTGGTTCAAAACGCGTGAGCTTGTGGTTACTGCGGAAGCAGAGCAGGCGTTGCGCAACACCAACACGCCCAGCGAGTGGGAGGAGGCTGCACGTGAATCTGCGCATCAGTGACGGGCAATTGCGGTTCCGCATCACAAGAGATGAGCTTTCGGAATTGCTCCAGGGCGGTGCGCTCCAGCTTGCGCTGCCGTTTCTTGCGGGTATGCAGGAATGCCGGATAGTCACGGGAAATCTGCAACATCGGCTGGCACTCCGGGAAGAAAAAAACGTGCTGACGCTGACGGTGGATCGCGCCGCGCTGGAAGCGTTTGAAAAACAACTTCCCTCCCGCGAGGGGATGGAGCACACAGTAATGCTTGCAGGCGGTGTGCCTCTTATACTCATGCTGGAAGTGGATGTGCGGAAATCGAAAGCAAAATGAATCTTGACAGGATTGTTCCATGCAGCAAGATGAACTTGAGTGCCTTCAGAAAACCCTGGTTTCCGCATTGGGTGTGCGGCATCATGTCACGGGCTTGCTCGGCCTTGCACATGAGATCACGCTGGTATCGCTCAATGCAAAAATCACTTCGTCGCAGATTGGTGATGCCGGGCGCGTATTCAGCGTGATGACCAATGAAATCACGGCTATTTCCACGCACCTGCATAAAACCGTGAACGATATCCGGCAGGTTACGCACGACTGGACGCAGATTATCGCCAAGGCTTCGGGGCAGATGCGCCGCCTGCAGAGTTTATCCGAAGCCCGTGCGCGGGGTGCTGCAAAAGGCCATTCTCTGGAGCGGATAGACGGGGCATTCTATCAGGCTACGGATTTTCTCAAGGAATTTTCCGGGAGCCATCCCAAGCTGCTTGCTGAACTCCTCAGGATTATCAACGGCATGGAGCGATCCTTGAAAGTTGTCAACTATGTCAAGATCGGGATCATGATCGAAAGCGCACGTTTGACCGGCATAGACGGAACCGAACATAACCCGTTCCAGCATCTGGCCGACGAGATGCAATCTGCTGCAGAAAAGATCCGCGCCATCGCAACCCGGACAACGCAGCAGTTGCAGGGACTGACATCGGAATCTTCTAACCGTCAATCGTTTAATTCCGGAGGGAACTATGCTGTCGCAGATCATTTATCAGGATAAGGATGTGAAATGGGTGGTGTTCGGGCGCGATCCCGAAAAACCTGATTACATCATTGATACCAATGAATACCTGATTGTATCGGGTGGCAAGGGGCTGCTCATGGATCCCGGTGGCACGGAGATTTTTCCGGAAGTCATCACCGCGATCAGCGATTACCTGCCGGTGGAAAATATCGAGGTGATTTTTGGCTCTCATCAGGATCCGGATATTCTTTCATCACTGGCGTTGTGGCTTGGTGTGTGCCCGCAGGCCAAGGTTTATGTGCCGTGGATATGGACGGGCTTCATCACGCATTTCGGCTGCGATAAATCGCAGATGGTCGGCGCGCCCGATGAAGGCTGCCCGATCATGCTCGCCGGGAATCACAGGGTGGAGTTGATTCCCGCGCATTACCTGCACTCATCGGGCAACCTGCATCTCTATGATCCGAAAGCGAAGATTCTTTTTTCCGGCGATGTGGGTGCGGCCTTGCTGCCGGATGATGCGAACCAGCTATTCGTGGAGGATTTCGATCAGCACACCAAATACATGGAGATGTTCCACCGCCGCTGGATGCCCTCTAACCGCGCGCGGGATGCGTGGGTGAAGCGTGTGCGCGGCATGGATATTGAGATGATGTGCCCGCAGCATGGCGGCATTTTCCGCCGCGCCGATGTGCCGAAATTCCTGGATTGGTTCTCTGGGCTGGAGCTTGGCTCGGCGGTTGCGTAATATCAGCAGGGCGGAGGAGCGTTTATGAAAAAAATCCTGATGGTTTTTGCTCTGGTCATTCTGTGCGTGAATCAGGCGCAGGCGGCAGAGAATCCGCCGCTGCGCATTGCCGTGGCCGCTAATTTTAGCGCGACTGCAGAAGAAATTGCAAAGGATTTTTGGAAGAAAGAAGGCATAAAAACGGAGGTTATCTCCGGTTCCAGTGGCAAGCTGGCGGGGCAAATCATACAGGGCGCGCCGTTCGACGTGTTCCTTTCCGCTGACCGAGCGCACCTTCAGGAACTGGTGCGCCGTGGTCTTGTGCATGAGGATGCGCTCTACGATTACGCCATCGGTATCCTTGTGTTTTTCGGCCAGGAAACAACTGCAGAACGCGCGCTTGAAAAACAGATTTCCTCCTGCCGCAAGCTCGCCATCGCCAACCCGGAAAACGCGCCCTACGGCAAAGCGGCACTGCAAACGCTGGATCATCTGAAATTGCGGGATGCGGTGAAAGAACGGCTGGTGATGGGTGAAAGCATCGGGCAGGCGATGAGCTTTATCGAAAGCGGCGCGGCGGATTGCGGTTTCATTGCGCTGTCGCAGGTGAAGGGGGTGGAGGGATGGGATGGACGCTATGTTGTCATCCATGAAACGATGCACGAAAAGCTGGTGCAATCCGCCGTTGTGCTTGAGAAAAGCAGCCAGCAGGACGCGGCGCGGAAATTCATCGCCTATCTTTTGAATAAAACCACGCGCGCGCGGATTATCAGAGAGGCGGGGTATGAACTTCCCTGACACCGCGATGCTGGAAGCACTCTGGCTATCCTTCCGACTGGCGTTCCTCACCACGGCGATATTGCTGGTGATGGTAACGCCGCTCGCCTGGTGGATGGCGCGCTCCCCTTCGGTGGGCAAGGCGTTCGTGGAGGCCATCGTTTCGCTACCGCTTGTGCTGCCGCCCACGGTGCTCGGTTTTTACCTGCTGATCCTGCTGAACCCCACCAGTGCACTTGGCGGATTCTGGCTTACCCTCACGGGGGAAACGCTGGTATTCAACTTCACCGGGTTGCTCATCGGCTCGCTGATTTATTCCCTGCCGTTTGTGCTGCGCCCGCTGCTTACCGCATTTGAAACGATGGATCGCGGGTTGCTGGAAGCCGCCGCTACCCTGAAAGCGGGCGGATGGGATCGCTTTGTTTCCATCGTACTTCCGCTGGCGAAATCTGGTTATATCAGTGCCGCCGTGCTGGGCTTCGCGCATACGCTGGGAGAGTTCGGCGTGGTGTTGATGCTGGGCGGCAACATTCCCGGCGAAACCCGCACCGTTTCCATCGCCGTTTACGATACGGTGGAGCAGATGCGCTACCATGAGGCGCATACGCTTTCGGCGATATTGCTGGCGTTTTCCTTCGTCGCGCTGTTCGGGCTTTTCGTTTCCCAGCGCAGGCGGGGCAGGTTGATATGATCGCCGTTGATATTACCTGCCGGAAGGATTCCTTTGCGCTGGCTGCGAAATTTACGCTGGATCAGCCGGGCATTACTGCCGTATGCGGGGTTTCCGGCACTGGAAAAACAACGCTGCTTCGCGCCCTCGCCGGTCTGGAACCCCAGGCGCAGGGTGTAATCCGGGTGGGGGAGGAACGCTGGCTGGATTCCGCCGCGAAGGTTCATCTGCACACGCACAGGCGTTCCGTCGGCTATGTTTTTCAGGATGCCCGCCTGTTCCCGCATCTGAATGTGCTGGGGAATCTGGACTATGCGCTTAAGCGTGCCGTGGAGAAAAAACCCGGCTATAGCCTGCATGATGTTGTGGAGTGGCTGGGTCTGCACGAACTTATGGGGCGGATGCCGCATCGGCTTTCAGGCGGGCAGCAACGCCGTGTGGCGGTCGCCAGGGCACTGCTCGCCTACCCGAAACTATTGCTGATGGACGAGCCTTTGAATGGCCTCGATGTGGAAAACAGCGAACCCATCGCTCAACATATCCGCCATGCCGCGCTGCAATCCACTATCCCGGTGCTTTATGCCACGCACACGCAACCAGAGCTGCTGGCACTTGCCGACAGGGTAATCTATATGGAAAACGGCGCGCCTGTTTTTCATGGAGGGCTGCCGCAGGTGCTGCGTGATCCCGCGCTGCCATTTGTTCACCGCGCAGACGGATGCAACGTGATTTTCGGCAGGGTGAGCCATCACGATGCTGGCGGCCAGCTTACCCATCTGGAAACGGGGCTTGGAAAGCTGGCTGTTCCCGGTGAGTATGGCAGGCCGGGCGATGCCGTGCGGATAGTGATTCCCATGAACGCTGTCAGCTTCTCCCGGCAGGAACCTGCCCCAAGCAGCGGCAGCAACCTGCTGCGCCTTCCCATCCACAGCATTGCAACGCCGCGTAATGAGAAATTGCAGGGGGTGCAGAATGTGGTCGCGGGTTCTGCGCAGGAAGCCCTCGCGGCGCGCATCACCACGCATTCCTGCCTGAAGATGGAGCTTAAGGCGGGTGATACTGTTTACGCGCAAATCAAGGCAGTGGCCATTCGCGTAACGTGAAGGTGAAGATTGTGGTGTCGGTGACGGTGGTGATGCCGCCGCTGGAGGAATTGTGCGAAGTGATTCTATAGTCATTCCAATTTATGAACGTAATTATCCCCTTGAAGCAAGTAAGGCCGTCATTCCCCAACTTTTTGCGTAAGTAAAAAGTATAGGGGATCCATGCCTGTTGCAAGAATAGATCGCCCTATAATTGCTTCGCAATTCGGGCGATGACGGGGTACGTGCTTCAAGGGGATACAGCACGTTCCCTCATATCCAATGAATACGTCATACAAACTTTATATCACAGGGAATTATAAATTGGAATGAGTATACAACTCAAAAATGCTTTAATTCTTAATGACTTCCGCAATAGAAAGCAGCCGCGAACTCACTTTGAGTCCGGCATCGTGCGCGCGCTGTTCATTGATGCTGATGTGGGGCTTGTTGTCTTTTTCAATCAGACTGACGATGCCGTTTTCGCTGGAGAAACGCTCCACATCGCTGATAGTCAACACTGCCTGCTTGCCGAGCGAGATAGCGATGCTCGTAATACGGGATGTTCCAAGTGAACTATCAAGGTATAATATCTGGCAGGAACCAGCCTCCTCTGGATTGTTCAGACGCTGTACTGTAAAAGAAGTACCCGCTTGCTGCTGTTTCTTACGGATACGGTCCAGCGTATCGGCAATGGCATTATTGCCGTAGACGCAAAGTTTCTTGCTTCCTGCTACATCCGGCCATGTGACATAGTTAAGAAAATTATAGATAAAGACGGATCTCAGGCTTACTGCACCATCCTCCTCCTCTGCACGGACTGCAGTGGAAAAACCGAAAGCAAGCAGTAGCAGCAAACTGTAAAACAGTGGTTTGCAGCGGGTATTTCCTGGCATATTGATACCACTATGAACTTACACTTGCAGGTGCGGAATACGCTACTCTAGAACCGCACCACGGTCTGCAGGTAAAAGGTGCGCGCGTCTTCGCCAAGTACGCCCTTCTGCAGGACATTCGGCTGGTTGCTGACGCTGGGCACATTCTCTTTCAGCAGGTTTTCCCCCATGAGCTTGACGGAAACTGCTGTGGTGATGTCGTAGGAGAGTGCGGCATCCAGAATAACACGTGGGTCTTCAAATACCGGGTTATAACCAAGATGCGCCGTATCGAAACTGCTGGTAAAGGTTCCGTTGACATCCAGCGCGAGTTTCTTATCCAAGAAGTATTTCCGGACGCTGGCCTTGATAAGGTGCTTGGGAAAGCGATACTGTTCCAGCGAAGGTGCTTCCAGTATCTGCGCATAGGTGTAGCCGAAATGCAGATCCAGCGTATCGGTAGGCTGCCAGCCAAGGCGAAGCTCGCCGCCCGTGGTCGTGAAGGCCTTGTTGGCATTCACGAACTGGCCGAACCAGCCCAGAGAGCTGACAACCTGCGCTGCGATTGCGTTCGGCACGTACCCGTCGCCATTACCGTCGCTCATGTCGTTCCACATCAGAGCGTCGGTATATTCGTTGTAATATGCCCCAATATCCGCAGTGACTTTCTGCTCCTTGAAATCCTTGTGGAGATCAACTTCATAGCTGTCTACAGTTTCGGAATGCAGATTCATCCCCGCGCCCGGCACAATGTTATCCCAGTAGGGCTGCCAGGTGTGATACACTGCGTCCGGGTAGCGGAAGCCGTGTTCGTAGGAGCCTTTCACGGTTGAGGTATCGTTGATTTTGTACGCCAGCGCGGCCTTGGGTGATACGTGATCCTCCTCATCGAAGGGAGTGCCGTTATAAGTTCCGTAATGCACAACATCGTAGCGCAGACCGAGCGTAAGCTGCAGCTTTTTCGTCAGGCTCATCACGTCTTCCCCGAAGGCCGAGCCATCTTTCCAGGAGAAATTGAGCGATTCGTCGCTGCCGGTGGGGTCATTACCCAGCAGATTCTTCTGATCGAAGAACATCCGCCGCCCCAGGGATGTACCCAGTGCGATGGCATGACCGTCGAACGAGGTCGTCCGGTAGATCGTTTTGCCTTCCAGGTGGGTTTCGCTGCCGCCGTCATTCGCATATGTGGGGGCTACCGTGAAGGTATTATAATCCTTGAAGCTGTAATCCTGCACTTCCGCTGCGGCTATGAACTGCAGGGAATTTTTATCGTTGATGTGGTAAGTATATTGGGGCGAAATGCCGGTCATGAGATGATCAAAATAATCATGGCGCGAAGGGCTTGCTGTTTGTGGTGCAATTTTATCAATAAAGACGTTCAGCTTGAAATCGTCATGATTCCAGTAGGTCGCAACGCGGAAACCCGGTTCGCCATAGCCGCCAACGCGACCCAGACCAATATTCATCGGCAAGCCATTGGTAGTTCCTGGCACGATGAGCGTTTCTCCCCAGGCGGTATCCGGCTTATAGCCACGGGCGGCAACCATGCCTGCGTAAACATAGACATTCCTGTGCGTGCCGTAGCTATAGCCGTAGCCTGTTTCCCCTACGTGCGAAAAATCCTTCATGCCGTATTCATAGCTGGCGAAGCCGCCGGGATTGTCCTTCCCGTTTTTTGGGATGAGGTTGATATAGCCGTTTATCGCCCCGCCGCCCATCACGACGGCGTTGGGGGAAAGGCTGACTTCCGCGCTTTGTAAATCTCCCAGCAGCGGGGATTCCAAACCGGCACTGTAACCGAAATGGACGCGCTGGCTTAAAAGCTGGCCATCCAGCATCACCGGCGTTTTCGCGTTATTATCGATCATCATGCCGCGCACCCCGATGAGTGCTGAATCCTGTTCATGGCGGGACATATTGATGCCGACCGCCGAGTTATCCAGAATATCCGCGAGTGTGCGCACGGGCGCATACCGCTTTTCATCCTCGATATTGAATACGTATTGCGTGCCGGGGGTCATCTCGGCATCCATTTTGAAAAAGCCGGAGGATGAAATCGGCGTATTGATAAGCTGCTCAATGTTCATGCTCAGCAGCGTATCGAGCTTATCCGTTTCATCGGCGCGCGCGGCAGTGGCAGTTGACGAAAGCATAGCAGTTGCCGCCAGCATAACAAATGCAGTCTTGTTCGGTGCTTGAACCATATTCCCCTCCAGGATATATCAAGTGATACTAGATTTTTTATCTCTAGTGTAATGAGGAGGGAAAATATAGAATCTGCGAAGAAAAGAATGAATAGCCTTTCATAATATAGGGCTATTGTTGCAATAAAGTAACTAAAGTGGCATTGGCACACCAACCCTACCCCTTCCTTGACTTCTGCAATGACCACAGACATCATCATGGCATCAACCAAACATCCCTTAGCAAGAGGCCAGCCTTCATGGATACACTCGGATTGTTGCGCGCAGAAATGAAGAAGGACAATCTGTCGGGGTTTCTTATCCCGCAGGCGGATACATTCCAGAATGAGTATATCCCCGAAGATGCGCGCCGCCTGGAATGGCTGACAGGCTTCACCGGATCGGCGGGGGCGGCGGTGGTGCTGGAGAAAAACGCGGCGTTCTTCACCGATGATCGCTATACGTTGCAAGCCGCCCAACAGGTGGATGGGAAGCGATATGCGATTTATAACACGGAGGAAATGACCCCCGCACAGTGGATTGCGCAGGAGATGCAGAAGGATGCGGCCATCGGCTTCGACCCGTGGCTTTATACGGAGGATCAACTGGCGAAATTCAAGGCGGTATGCGCGCTGAAGCCGGTGGGAAACCTCATTGACAGGCTATGGCAGGATAAGCCGGAAATGCCTGTGCTTCCAGCTTATCCACACGCTAAGAAATATGCGGGAAAACCTGCC
>JAHFPR010000206.1 GCA_023269645.1 Alphaproteobacteria bacterium
AGTGCGATATAAAGCCCCACCAGCGAGATTACCACTTTCTTCATATTGTATTGCAGTGGGCAATAGACATGGAAAGCGGAGTCGGCCATCGTCTGCTGCACCATGCACAGCGTACTGGAGAGAAAGTTTTTCAGCTTGTCGGTGCCATATACCGTTTTGCCTGTAACGGGGTCTATGGTGATCTTTCGGCAGCCTACGGTAGGGGGGTGGGTACTTACATCTGCTGTATCTGCCGTGGAGAAAAGGGTTTTCCACGTGCCGGGAACATAATTCGGGCCAACGCAACCCGCCCAGGCAATCTGGGGCAGAAACAGAATGGCGATGCTGCACAGAAGGATACAATATCTGATGCGCCGCTCCGCCATGATTATTTTTTCCGCATCAGTCGCTGTTTGAAGGCAGGCAGCCAGGCTTTTATCTCCTTGCCGACATCGCGTATGGCTCCGTTCATGATGGCCAGGCGGTCAACGGTGGTGGAGAGCACGGCGAGTTCATACTCCATGCCGTCCAGGTTCAGTTCCGCCACCACGGCATCAATGTTATGCTTGAGCAGGAACTGGTGACGCTCCTTGCTCATGGATTTCAGCATTTGGAATTCGTTGCTGGAAAGCCCGAAAACATCAGCGTAGCCGTGCATACTCGCTTCGGGGTTAGGAAGGAATATCTTGGTTTCGATTTTTTCTGCCAGCGCACGGGTAATCGGGCTTTCTTCCGCCTTTTCCACGCTCTCCGTGGCGAAGATAATGATGGCGTTTTTGGCGCGCAGCCGATCCATCCACTCGCCCAGATGCCGTGAGAACGCGGCATTGTCAATAAGTGCCCAGGCCTCATCCAACACGATGATGGTGGGTTGCCCGTCCAGCGACTGTTCGATGACGTGCAGCAGGTAGAACATTGCCGGGATAAGCGGGTGGTTGTCCTCCACGATCTGCGTCATATCGAAACCGTAGAGCGGCGTACCCTCCAGAGCAAGCTCGTCTTCTTCGTTATCAAAAAGATGTGCGTAAGCTCCTTCGCCGTGCCACATGGCTATTTTCTCGGATACAGGGATGTGTGCAGCCGCTTCCGCTTCCGCCGTAAGGTCATCATCCACTGCGAGGGCTGCTGCTGCTTTTGCCCTCTCGGCGGCCTGCTGGAGGATCATCTCCTCCATCGAAACTCCGCCGCTTTTGATCTGCCCTGCAAGTTCTTCCATCGAAAGCATGGCATCGGGAGATCCGGCAGGTTCCTGTGGTGGAGCATCGGGAAGCATCACTACTGGCGCGGAAGCGGCGGGATTTTCCACAACATCCGCCACCCAGAATTTCGGAATAAGGTTGGTAAGGTTGCGCGCGTGATGCTCCAGGGAATACACATATTCCACGGCCTGCTGGATTTTTTTGCGATCTTCCGCCTCCAGGTCATCGGGATTGTCGCGGATGAGGTAGCCCAGCCATTCCAGCAGGAATTGCCGGTTTTTCGGCGTATCTTCCAGATGAAGCGGGTTAAAGCGCATGGTAACCTTGTCCTTGCGCGTGGTAAGGTGGTGGTAATCCCCGCCGATGGCGCGGATGAAGATTTCCGCGCCGCGCTGCTGATCGAAAAAGAAGAGCTTGGGGCGGAATTTCATGGATTGCGACACCAGGAAATTCATCAGCACGGTTTTCCCCGCGCCATAGGGTCCCACAATGAAGGTATGCCCGTTATCCCCATAGTGGAAATTGAAAAAATACGGCGTTTGCGCAGCCGTATAGAACACGGTGACTGCAGGCCCCCAGTGGTTGTTGCCAAGTTTTCCCGCCGGAAAATTATACAGCGAGGCATAGCCCCCGATATGGCCGGTATTGATGGAAGTCATACGCTTGTTGAATACGAAATTGGCGGGAAGCTGCGCCCAGTAGCAATCCTCCATATAGACATCCTCGCGGAAGCCGATAACCCCCATCCTGTGCAGTGCCTGTATCGCCTGGCCGACACCGCGCTCCAGCAGGGGCAGCGAATCCTCCAGGATCATGATGGTGATCTGGTGCTCGCCGTAATCCACCTCTGTGCCCTGATCTGCCGCAAGTATTGCGTTGAGTCCGGAAGCGTTCGCCAGGAATTTGTCATCGGAAATCTGCATATAACGCTTCTGCTTCTTGAACGCCTCCAGCCCCTTTTTGCTGTTCACGAAATCGAAGGTTTCCGAAATGATGAATTCCTGGGGAATCTGGAGAAGATCGTCTACCGCCTTGCTGGAAATTTCATGGTATTCCTTGATGGTGATCATGGCTGCGAAATGGCGGCCTGTATCGCCCTCTACCTCCAGCGCATTGAAGCCGAAAGAAACGCTGTGGGAGGGCAGCAGGGTGGAAAGATCCACCGCAGTCACCGGAATGGGTTCATATGACAGGTTAATGATTTTGCTCAGGAAACCGCTGAGTTCCGAATAATAAACCCCATCCCGGTGCTTGACCATGCCAAGCCTCCGCACACCATATGCTTCCAGATGTCCCAGAATATTTCCTGCCACGCGGTTAAGTTCCAGAGAGGTCTGCTCCAGATAGCCCATCTGCTGTTTCAGTTCCTTCGGGAAATAGATCGCGCGGAAGAAGCCTTTGACATCCCTGAACTTCAGGGATTGCCCCTGGATGATAATCGTGACGTAAAGCTCGTTGATGTATTTATGTTCCCAATCGTGACGCTTGCACCAGTCGTTATTGAGTTCCTGGGTAAAACCAGCGGGATAGACCCCCGCCGTGGAAAGATCGTGCTTGCGGCGGATGGTGTGGAAATACAGTGCGAAATTATCCGTTTTGATGCTTTCCACAATAGCTTTGCGCAACGCCGCACGCAGGGAGAGCCGCTCCCTGGCATCCTTATGAACACTCTCGAAGGTAAACCCTGTGAGTTTTATGGTCTGCATCAACTCACCATTTTTGGTGAGGATGGTATGGTCGTCATAATGGCAGGCGTAAGGAACGAAATCCTCGACGGCCACTTCGGTGCGTTGTGTATTGCTGCGATTATCGCCCATGTAACTGAACCGCTCCCATGCGCTTCATTATACGCGCATTTTAGGTGAAAGTCACATAAAAAAGGGGAGCGGGAAGGGCAAAAATGCCGAGCCGGAGCTGGCTTAAATCTTGATGTCCACCGTGTTGCTGAGTGCCTGGGTGGCTGTATCCGCGTTTTTGAACGCAGGTTGGGCGGGCTGCTGCTGCGTGTTGTTGAGGGATGCGGTTTCCGGTGTGGCGACCACGGGCTGCGGCAAGCCGGGGTTGGCCTGCGGGGTAATCAGTGATTGCAGCGTCCTCACCTGCTGGCGGAGTTGCTGGGAACCCTGCTGGTTTGTCAGTTCCTGCGAGAGCCGGGAAAGCTCACCAAGCAACCTGTCATCCACGGGCTGCTGGGAGGATTGAATCTGGGCGATGATAGCGACGGCGTTCTGCACTTCCAGCGGCACATCTATCACCACGGAAGGGTTGTTGCTCCCGTTGATACCGGAATCGTCTGCTC
>JAHFPR010000207.1 GCA_023269645.1 Alphaproteobacteria bacterium
TGATCAATCGCATTATTGAGCATCTCGGTAAAACAGTACTGGCATATGTCTATCACGTTCTGTTTGACGTTTTTTATAAACGGCATTACCCGGTATCGCCAGACAACATCTTCGGCCAGTCCCGCGCTGAGTTCTATGCTGAAGTGTTCGTTGATAAGTAATTTAGGTTTATAGCGGCGCGCCTTCGTATTCCCCGCTGCCTCCAGCAAGCCCTCATCAATCAATCGCCTCATATACCTGTGAATAACGGTTCTTGATAAACCGAATTGTTCTATTGCCATTCTACTGACATCAGATGGGTGCTTTTCCACCTTATTTAAAATGAAAAGCCTCACCTCCTCATTTTGTCTGCTTTTCCTTGGCATTGTAAACCTTAACAGGATTATTGTTACCTATGAGTTTTTCATTGTAACCGATATAGCAGATTATTGTTACCTATAACAAATATTTTGTCAACTATAAGGAATATGATAAATATTTGGAGCCTCTGGACGCGGGCGCAGCGCGGGTTTATACTTGCTCCTCATGAACCATCGCGTTTCCGTGCTGATCCTTTCCGCGCTTATGCTTGCAGGCATGGGCTGCAACGCTTTCGCTGCGCCGCCGCCAAACGCGAAGCCACCGCTCAAGATGCCCGCCTGGTCGAAAAAACAGCCGGGGAGCAGCGGCGCGCCAGCTCCCACGCAAGGAAGCCCCGCGCAAAACAGCGGCACTTCCACGCCCTCCTCCGGCCAGGGCGGCGGGGCTTCCCCGGTTCAGAGAAATGCCGGTGGGCAACAAATCCCGGCTTCGATGATCAACCCGCCGATGGTGCAGCAGGAATCAATCCTGCCCCTGCCCTCGGACGATGAAGTGCTGCCGCGCGCGCTTCCGGGCGAGATGAGCGAGGCGCGGTTCCAGGCACTCAAAAAACTGTTCGAGAACGAGGATAAAGACCTCCAGCGCGAATCCCTCTGCCAGTTCGCCGACAGCCAGCGCAGCCGCAGCGACAGCCACTCGCTCCGCCTCATCAAGCCGCTGGTACGGCTGATCGAGGAGCATCGCCCGCCGGAAGGAACCGCCCTATCCCCCGATGCCGACACCCCCTATAACTGCGCGTTCCGGGCACTCACCACCACGCTCATCACCCACGGCACCTTCCACAAGAGCGAAAAATACAAGGCCGCGCATTACGGCGACCTCGGTACGCCTGCCTATATTTCCGAGCACCTCATCCCACTTTACCTGCCCGCGCTTAAAGACGAAAAAAGCCCGCTGCACACGGAATCCTATTACCTGTTCATGACCTTCATCGAAGAAGCCACCGACCCGAAAATGGTGATGGGCATCATCGGGCCGATCGTGCTGGAGCAGATGGAGGCCGCCACCGCCTACACCTACCAGAACCAGCGCGCGCTGGAGAACATCGTGCGGATGCTGCATATTCTGGGGCCGTCCGCCAAATCCGCCGTGCCGAAGATGATGGAGCTGCTGCTGCAGGAAAGCACGGTGGATTACGAGGGGAATTTCGGCTATGATGGCAAGCGCGCCTTCAACGCGGAGCTGATCGCAGCGATGGTGGCCATCGCGGGGGACGACCCGAAATACCAGAAGCTACTGCTGAAAGTGATCAACCGCTCTATCGCCTACGACGACGAATACTGGAAGGATAAAATCCGCCCCAAGCCCATGCCGGGCGGCACGGATCTGGCGAACGATATGCAGGAATCCCGCGCAAAAATCCTCAAAATCATGGGGCTGGACGCAGCGGATATGGATAATCTTTTCTGATCTATTTTCTTTCCTCCACCGCTTGCGGGGGAGGAGGATTTGGTTAACGAATGCAATGAGTTTACCAAATCCGGTGGGGGTATAGTGCTTGCCGCAAAGAACACCCCCTCCGCAAATCCGGGCATTACCAGAAGAATCGGCAAGCTGGCTCGGATTTACTGCCTCCCCCGCAAGCGGTGGAGGAGGAAAATCAGAACCTGATTAGCCGCACCTCGTAATGCGCTTCAGTTTTGGCGCGGATTTCTTCCAGCGTGATGTCCGGGGCGTGTTCCACCAGGGTCATGCCGTGGCGGGTGATGTCGAACACGGCAAGTTCCGTGATCACGCGATCCACCACGCCCTTGCCGGTGAGCGGCAGCCTGCAGGATTTCAGCAATTTGGGGGAGCCGTCCTTCGCGGTGTGGGTTTGCAGCACCACCACGCGCTTCACCCCCGCCACCAGATCCATCGCGCCGCCGGGGCCTTTCACCATTTTGCCGGGGATCATCCAGTTGGCGAGATCCCCGTGGCCGGACACTTCCAGCGCGCCGAGGATAGAAACATCAATATGCCCGCCGCGTATCATGGCGAAGCTGGTCGCGCTGTCGAAATAGGCACTTTCCGGCAGGGCGGTGATGGTTTGCTTGCCGGCGTTGATGAGGTCGGGGTCAACTTCGCCCTCGCGCGGGAACTGTCCCATGCCGAGCATTCCGTTTTCGCTTTGCAGGGTGACGTGGACGCCTTCGGGGATGTAGTTGGCCACCAGTGTCGGCATCCCGATGCCGAGGTTCGCATAGCACCCGTCGAAAAATTCGCGGGCGGCGATTCGGCACATCTGTTCTTCGGTATAGGGCATGGCGGCGTATCCTTTTTCAGCGGCTCCGGCCATTGCCGTTTCCCTTCTCCGTAGCAAGCCCAAGTTCCTCCAGCAACAACCGACTGACGTGGCTTTCCAGTTCCTGCTGGGCGGTGTGGTGTCCTTCGGGAATTTCACCATAGGCATCTTCCACCATCCGCACGATGACAGCCTCTTTTTCCGCATCGGTTCCTTCCAGAAGATACTGGCGCGCGCCCGTATTGCCGAAAGCATATGACACATTTGCCAGTTCATGCTGCAGCGCGTAGTACGTCTCCTCGCTATCGGGGGCAAGCGGCTGCCCGTCCTCCGCAAAAAGCATATTGTGCGCCGTTGTCAGAATCTCATTCCCTTTTTCCATCGCGTGGTTAAGGACATTATCAATCTGCTCCCCGGTAAACTGATACTTATTTTCCATCCCGCACCGTCCTTTTTTCGATCCGCTTTTCGTAGTTTTTGCCTTCAAAAATTTTCTGCACGAAGATGCCGGGCGTGTGGATGAGGTCGGGGTCGAGTTCGCCGATTTCCACCAGTTCCTCCACCTCCGCCACGGTGAAATCGCCCGCCATCGCGCAGAGCGGGTTGAAATTGCGCGCGGTTTTACGGTACACAAGATTCCCGGCCTTGTCGCCTTTCCACGCCTTCACAATGGCGAGATCCGCCCGTATGCCGCGCTCCATCACATAGTGCTCGCCATCGAATTCGCGGGTTTCCTTGCCCTCGGCGAGCGTTGTGCCGTACCCTGTTTTGGTGTAAAATGCCGGGATACCCGCCCCGCCCGCACGGAGCCGCTCCGCCAGCGTACCCTGGGGATTCAGCTCCAGCTCCAGCGACCCATCAAGATATTGTTTCTAGAAAATTTT
>JAHFPR010000208.1 GCA_023269645.1 Alphaproteobacteria bacterium
TTCAAGATCATCCAGATTTTCCGCTATCGGCATCACAATGCACGTATGCGCGCCGAAAGCGATGTGGCCGGAAGATGCCATATCCATCGCCACCGTCAGTTCCTCCGCCTGGGAAATGGATTTGTCGCCCGCGCTGCGCATACGACGCTGCTGCATGGAAACGTCGTTGATGGCTTTCTGTCGGTTGGCAAACGCATACACCTGCGTCACGACAAGTTCGAACGGAAGCTGCAGGAAAGAATCCATCATCCCGGCGTTGGTCTGGTTGGCATATTCCTTGATGGTTATCACCCCCGCGAACCGGCTTTTGCCCGTGGGACCGCGCGCTTCAACGGCGCGCTTGCCGAAATACAGCCGATGGGTGGCAAGCTGCGTGGAAACATCGGTCGCCGGAACCAGGGTGGGAGCCGCGTGCCCGCAATTCACCAGCATACCGAAAAACTCCAGTATCTCGGAAAACGTACCACGCTCCGTTTCCTTGATGCCGAGCAGATGCGGCTTGTAATCCTTGAGAGAGCCGGTCATCCGGTGAGTAAGTTCCGCAAGGCTTTTTACACTTTTGGCAAATTCCTGATCCATCGCCGCCCTGTCCGCCTGCTGCGCCGCCTTATTGATCAGCGAGAAGGTGCTTTGCGCCATATTCCCTTTGGCTCCGCCACGGACGATGGTAAGGTACAGATCATTGACATATGTTTCCGAATCCGTGTGTTTTCTTTTCCACTCATCGTTGACATAACGCCCAAAACTGCCCTTGAACTCCCCTTCCACGCTGGCGGACACCTTCCGGCGCACGATATGCGTCCATAATGAAAATTCCGCAGAGGCCACGCTTTTCATCAACGTGTTGCGGACAGTTTTTTTCATATCCACGTCTTCGTCATCCGCAGTTTCAAAGGAATATCCCTGCATCTTGATGACGGAAATCAGCTCTTTCTTTTTCGTAATAATGATGTTGCTGGTGATATGCCCTTCATATGGAATAAATTGCGATGTCTGCGTTTCTTTCGCAGCAAAGGAGGATTTCAGCGTCTTCCGGCGTTTGAGTTTCATGGCACGACATCCCCCTTTTTCTGTTCTTTACTGCATCCTGTGCCTTGCGGCTCTAGTACATATCGTAGGAAGCGGTATTATTGTGGTAGCGTTTATTTTTGCACTTGGCGGAAGTTTTACCCGCCACCATCAGGATATTCAGGAACCTTGGCTCGTAGGAGCAGAGCAGCACCCCAATGCTGTGCAGCACCATCACATAGAATATCCCTTTGAAATTACTGGTATTAACGAAGTACAGACAAAAGACAAGTGCTTCCGCCGCAGCCCACAGATAGGTCACTCCCAGCACCATGGTCGGTCGGGTAAGCGCAAGGAATAGCGGATCCGTTTCCAATCGCCCTGTTTCAGCCATATTTCCCTCCTCTTGTTGGATAACGGATGGTCGGATGATGGATGATCACTATTGCGTCCAATCACTCATCATCTTTGCCTGCATTCTCAGGCTTTATTCTAACATGGATTCTCTCAAAAAACTATTTAAAATATGGTTAAAGAATCGTTAAAGAACAAGAAAGCGAGAATGGCGGACAGACGGAGCAGGAAATTCCGATTATCCAGCATCCGGCCATCCCTACTTCGCCACCTCCCCCAGCATCTCGGCTACCAGAAGATTATGTTTCTGTTCAGCATAATCAAGGGCGGTTTTCCCGCGCGCATCACGGACATCCGGATTCGCCTTATGATCCAGCAACAGGCGGACATTGTACGCTTTGGTGTAATCGTTGATTTTCATAGCGGTCACCGCCCAGTGCATCGGGGTCATGCCCACCATATCCTGCACATCCGGATCCGCCCCCCGCTCCAGCAACAACTTCACGTTCTCCACCCTGCCGTTGATAACCGCCCAATGCAGGGGTGTTCCACCCCTTTTATCACGCGCATTGAGTGCCGCACCCTGCTGGACAAGCAGCATCACCGTATCGGCATTGCCGCGATAGGAAACGCTGTGCAGCGGTGTTTGCCCAAGCGGATCGCGGGCACTCAGATGCGCACCGAGTTTCAGCGCATCCAGGATGCCTGCCTTGTCCCCATCCCGCGCAGCCCTGAACAGGGTTTTATTCAGATTATCCTGGCGCAACATCATGGTGGTCGCCACACCTATCGCCAGCAGCAAGGCCGCACCCAGCACTGCCAGATTTCTGCCTGTAGCAAGATTTTTCCATACGAAACTCATGTCATGGGGCTTCCTCCGCCGCCAGCACGTCATAT
This sequence comes from Alphaproteobacteria bacterium, assembly GCA_023269645.1. GTDB lineage: Bacteria > Pseudomonadota > Alphaproteobacteria > Rickettsiales > UBA8987 > JAHFPR01. The sequence continues at coordinate 2,260 of JAHFPR010000208.1, forward strand.
ACTGCCTTATTTCCTTTGATAGCAGCGCGTTGCCTTGGTGTCAGGCCATCCTCCTTACCCCGGACAGAGAGATCCGCCCCGCGCGCAATCAAAAGTTTTACAACAGGGAGTATATCATGCTGAACCGCATAATGCACGGGAGTAAACCCCGCCTTGCTGCGGGCGTTGACATCCGCGCCATGATCCAGAAGCCATGCCGCCGCCGCCGCATCCGCCCTATCCGCCGCTACAGCAAGCGGCGTTAAACCATCGGCATTCCGCGCATCAACCGGCACACCCGCCGCGCGCTGATTTTCCGCTTCCTGAAGATCGCCGTTATAAATCGCAAGATGCAGCAACGTATTGCCAAATTCATCCCTGGGGATTGCGGCACCAGCCGTTACGCCTCCGCTCTCCGCATCGGAATTTTTCTCTGTACCCATGCTGCCGGAAACTGGCGCAACACCTCGATGCACACGGAAACGTCCATCGTGATGCAAAAAACCATATGCCACCCACAGGAATATCGCCCAGGTTACAACGGTGGCACACCGCCTTAACATTTTCTCAGCGGCTAGTTTGTCCATATCCGCCCATAACAAAAAAAGGCCGCAAGGATCTGCTCCCTGCGGCCATACTTAACTGATGCCAACTATTTACCGCCTGTAAACCCTTCGACCACCCAACCCACAGCCTTCGTTGCAAACGCTGCCGTAAAGAAGAAGAACACACACACAAAACCATCCAGCACAATAGCCACCGACCCGGAAAATGTACCGAATTTAATGAATATCATATCTACCAATTCCTGAATATTCGCCACCGCCCAAGCAAACGCAAACGACCCCATGATGATGGCCAGCCGCCGGAAACCCTCGCGCACCTTGTTTGTTTTATTCACGACAAAAACTTCATCAAACAGCAGCCGCTTGAACGAACCGGTGACACCGAAGGTCGTGTCTTCTGCTTTCACTTTCTTGTTTGTAGCCATATGATTAATACCCCTTTAAGTTTACGTCCCGTGGTGCAAACAACCACTTTTCCGCATACAGCACACTGCATACGCCCTTGAGAAGGGTATATCAAATATTCCTCTAAAAAAACAGCGTAAAATTACCTTCGGGCAGATATTCCGCCATATTTTTCCGCATGGATGCAACGCTGCCACAGTTATGCCACATTTTATTATACAATTTTCTAAATAGTTATCAGTGACTTAAGTTGT
>JAHFPR010000209.1 GCA_023269645.1 Alphaproteobacteria bacterium
CACGCCGCTGCTGGATTCCAGCCAGTCTTTCCAAAGATAAGATCGCTGGAATGACGATGAACTATAATTAAGAATATAGATCAATATAGTACCGAAAAATCAAAGGGTGATTGAACCTAGAGCAATTGCTGGCCGCTATCCACAAACAGGCATTCGCCGGTGATGGAGGGGGTAGTGATAAGGAACAGCAGGGCGCGGGTGAAATCCATGAGTGAAGGCTGGCGTTGCAGCGGCAACACCTTCGCGGCAGCCTCCAGCCCCGCCTGAGTGGGATAGGTGGAAGACGTGAGCAGTGTGCCAGGGCAGATGCCGTTCACGCGGATATGGGGAGCCAGGGCGCGCGCGGCCATGCGGGTGAATTCCGCCAGGGATTTCTTGCTCAGCAGGTACGCAAAATATGCCCCCGTGGTTTTGGTGATATAGGTATCGAGTATGTTGATAACCTGGCCTTTTTCCGTGCGCTCCGCAAAATACTGCGTGAGGAAAAACGGTGCTTTGAAATTGATGGCCAGGTGGCGGTCGAAACTATCTTCGTCCGTGGCCATGAACTCCGCGCGCTCGAAGATGGAGGCGTTGTTGACCAACAGGTTGCATTCTGGAAACTCGCGGAAGGTTTTTTCCATAAGTTCTTTATGTTCCAGGCTGTTGCCGAGATCGGCCTTGAACAGCGTACATTTCCGCCCCCGCGCACAGATGGCTTCCGCCGTTTCCGCCGCTTCCTTCGCAGAATGGTGGTAATGCAGCGCGATGTCGTACCCAGCATCCGCAAGGGCTTCTGCAATCACCCGCCCGACCCGCACCGCACCGCCCGTCACCAGTGCCGCGCCTTGTTTTTCCGCCATACTATTCTCCGTTCGAGGCAGCGACTATAAAAGATTCCGCCCGGATTGCAACATTTGTGATGTACGCTTAACGATTTTTTAACTATAGGGGTGTATACTGAACGGGTGCAAAAGGCACGTGACGGAAAGATACAGGATTCTATGGTGAAAGAAATACCTCAGGAAGTGACGCAGGCACTGGCCTACCTCAATACTGAGAAGGTGATGCAGGATATTAACGATGGAAAATACAGCGAAAGCGGTTTTCATCAGGCGTTTGCTGGCATTCACGAAGGGCTTTACGATGGAACGCGCAACACTCCGCCGGAAGACCACCTGCACAGGATACGCGGGGACGGCAGCGCGTTCCGGAAGCTCAAGGATCCACTGCTTCGGATAAAGGGGCAGCGGCCTGAGGTTCTCGCAGACGGAGAAAGCCCGCCGGATCATGCCACCCGGCTGGATAAAATGAGCGAGCGGCTGGGGGAATTCTATCAGCAGGTGCTGGCTCCGGAAAACCTGCCCTATGGCGATGAAACGCCGCTTACCTTGCGGGCGTTCACCTATCTGATCGCCAAGGAATTCGGGTATGATCTCGATTTCCGCCGCGCGGACGCACAGGATATTGCCGTGCTGGCTAATCCAGGTGCGCATTCGGCGGCAGATGTGGGGGAAACCTTCAGGCATCTGATGGATAAAGAGCGCGCTGTTGATCCTTCCCTGGTGCATGAGGGTGAGCCGCCAGCCGCCTGGAAAATGCCGGAAATACGCCATGATCCCCGCCTTCCGGAAGACCCGCGCCTGCTTTATGTGCTGGTGGACGCGGTTAATCCGGAGAGCTTCAAAGACCTGCTGGATAACCGTGGGCAGCCCATGACTCCGGAGTATCTGCGGGAGCAGTTCCAGGGAAGGCTGGCGCATTACGAGCACCAGTTCGGTGCTGAAAAAGCAGAAGAGAAGCTGCACGACGTGCGCTTTATCCTGACCTGCGAGGGTGGGCTGGTGTGGCTGGATGATTTCCGCGCCGAGGTGGAGAATGCCCTGACGGTGAGTCATGAATTGCCGGACAGGTACAAAATTTTCGATGTTTTTCTGAAAGATGCCGGAGAAGACAAGGACAGCGTCATTAAAATAGTAGCCACCACCGCGCATTTGAGCCTTGAAGAAGCCAGAGCGCGGGTGGAAAACACCGAAACGTCGCTGATGACCGGCCTTTCTCATCAGGATACGGCAGTGTTCACGGCAAAACTCAAAGATGCCGGGGCTGCCGTGGAAACGGAGGGCGAACTTGATATTCGCAAGGCGGAGGGGCAGTATTTTGAAATTCCGGAGAGTCTGGTCATCGGGCAATTGGCGAATATTGGGGAAAATAACCCGAAGAACGCCCTGCTGCTCGATAAAAAAGAGCGGGAACTCGGCGCGGAAGACAAAGACCGCACAGCACTCTACCCGCAGGATTATCTCGATGGGCCGTATCTCTATGCGGAGGATTCCGGTAAAGTAAGGGTTTTTAACAATCGGCTCGATATGCTGACCGGGCGTAATATAGACAGTGAGAAATTCACCCCGGAAGATAAAGAACTGCGCAAATGGGCACTGGAAGGGACACCCACGATTCAAAACGGCGAGGAAGTGGTGCTGGAAGGCTGGATCCATCAGCAGGCGCGCCGCCTGGTGGATGGCATGACCCGAAACCCCAATGAAATACCAACGGTTGACCGCGACGAACTGCGCGATCTGTTCTTCACTTATGAACTTATGACGCACCCCAGGGTGCAGGAACATAATACGGATTACCGCCCCATCCATAACTGGGCAACCGAATTGTTCGTCGCGCTGGCGGAAGTCATCAACGAGCGTTACGAAGGAGTGCCGGAAACGGAGAAGGGAGTGTTCCTGAGCACGGCGGGCATGAGTGGCGCGGGCAAAAGCACCGGTATCCGGGAGGCCAAAGCAGAACTGGACGGGCAACTCAGCCTTATACGCTCCGGCTCTAACCCGGATATGAAGCTGAATGCGCTGATGCACGATAACGGCTTCCCAACCCGCATTGATGTGACGGTGGCTCCGATAGAGGTGTGCCTTACGCGTGCGCTGGGGCGGCGCGAAGTGGAAGGGCGTATCACAACGCCGGAAATGGCCGCGCCGATGGGAATCAAGGCCATGCGCCGCATACCGGAGGAGCTGCATCACGAGAAAGTGGATAAGGTGGTGATCGGGGATAATTCCGGTCCGAAAGGTACGCCTTACGTGCGGCTTGCCGAAACGGATGTAATCTCGCGGGAAGTATTCGAGCATTTTGATGCCAAAACCAGGAAAGGGCAGGGATTCGCCGAAGGCGAGGAAATCACGGCACTGAAGCTCGGAGAAACGGAAGGCAACCAGGTGAAGGTGCTGAAGATTTATGGCGAGCGGGCAGCGGAACGTCTTGCGGAATATCTCAGGGATGGCCGACGTACCATCAATGAGCATAACAACACGCCATATGAGATTTTCGACAGGCCGCAAACGCCGATAGATGCCGGGCTTTCCCCGGAACGCAGCATTGATTATCCCGGCCATCACGCGCGGGCGAGCGGGCGGGATGCGGCATCGGAGATTGCGTTACCCCCCGCCAATGTTGCCGC
>JAHFPR010000051.1:0-7262 GCA_023269645.1 Alphaproteobacteria bacterium
GAAGCCGGACAAGAAAACGGCGGAAGGATATGTCGCTTCCGGAAAATATACCTGGAACAGCGGGATATTCCTGTTCTCGGCGGATCTTTATCTTTCCGAACTGATGGCCTACCAGCCTGAAATCGCTTCCCTCTCCGAGCACGTGGCGAAACACCGCAAGAAAGAATCGGATTTCATCCTGCTGGATGCCAAAACTTTCGGTGCTATCCCCGCGCTTTCAATTGACTATGCCGTGATGGAGCATACGAAAAAGGCGGCGGTGGTTGCAGTGGATTGCGGCTGGAACGATGCCGGCGCGTGGGATGCGCTGTGGCGGATCAAGGCAAAGGACAAAAACGGCAACGTGCTTTCCGGTGAAAGTTTCAACAAGGATACCAAAGACTGTTATATCGCTTGCGACGATGGTCCGCGTGTTGCCACGCTCGGCCTGAAAGACCTTATCATTGTTTCCACCAAGGATTGTGTTCTGGTGGCGGATAAGAGCCGTGCGCAGGATGTTCGCCTTCTGGTGGATCAGGTGAAGCTGAGCCATCCTGATCTGGTGGAGCGTTATCGGCAGGAATACCGCCCGTGGGGTCACTATGATTCCATTGACTTCGGAGGCCGTCATCAGGTAAAACGCATCACGGTGAAGCCCGGCGCGCGGCTTTCCCTGCAGATGCATTACCACCGCGCGGAACACTGGATAGTGGTGAGCGGAACGGCGCAAGTGGTGAAGGACGATGAAACTGTGGTGATCACGGAGAACCAGTCTATCTATATTCCCTACGGAACCAAGCACCGCATCGCCAATCCCGGCAAGATTCCGCTGGAGATTATCGAGGTGCAATCCGGCTCCTACCTTGGAGAAGACGATATTGTGCGTTTCGACGATAATTATGGCCGTGCGTAATTGCGCAGGAAGCCTGTTTGCTGTAGCGGTGCTTGTTGCCGCCGGGTTTTTCCTGTGTCCGCCTGCGGAGGCAAAGGGTAGCCTGGCCTACGAGTGCCCCTACCTTGGCGACCCTACGCGCCAGACGCTGGAGCCGATGACGCAGGGGCAGCAAGGGTGGTTCTTCCGCAAAACGGACTTCCGTGAAAATTTTGAGGTGCTGCCGGATACGGCAAAATATATGGCGCGCCTCGCAACAGCTTTCAAAAAGCAGGGCGCGCAACTGATGATCATGCCCGTGCCGCCCCGCATTATGGGAGCGATCAAATACACCGTGAAGGATCAGCAGTTCCAGAATAGCTACGATCTTGAAGCAGCCAAAGCGAGCTTCGCGGGATTCCTCAAGCAGATTGAGGATACCGGCGTGACGGTGGTGGATTTGCGGGATGTCAGCCTGTCTGAAACGGACAAGCAGCATTTCTTCTTCAAGCGCGACGTGCACTGGACAACCTACGGTGCAAATCTGGCGGCAAAACGTGTCGGCGAAACCGTCCGGAAAATGCCCGACCACAATACCACCGGTGAGGCGAAATACCATTCCGAGCAGATCGATTCTGACCTTCTGGAATCCAAGATGGCACTGGAAATCCAGCAGCTCTGCAAAAGTACCGTGCCGCTGGAGGAAATGCCGGGCTTCACCACCACGCTGGTTTCCAGCGGAGCGGCAGGCGAGGATGCGCTGTTCGGCGACAGCACCGCAGAAAAAATGATTGTGCTGGGTTCCAGCTACAGCGCGGGCGAGAAATTCAATTTCGCGGGGTTCCTCTCGGAATTCAGCGGGATGGAGGTGGCGAATTTTGCCATCAGCGGCGGCCAGCTTTTCAACGCGATTATTTCCTACACCTCCCTGCCGGAGGCAGAACGTCTGCACCCAAGGGTGGTGCTGTGGGAGGCACTCTCGCACTATGATTTCAACGAGGGCGGCAGCAAGTTCCGGCAGCTTATCCCGGCCATTTACGGGGAATGCAAAAAGGAAAACGCCGTGCTTTCCAGGGAATTCCATCTGGATGGGAACACCCAGCCCCTTATCCTCCAGGTTCCGAAAGAGAAAAACATTCAGGGCAAAAAATACTTCCTGTTCATCAACACCTCCAGCAAGGACGTGGTGAAATTCACCCTCGATCTCGACCATGCGGATGGCGACGGCGAGTGGATCACCATTGACCGCACCGATCACTTCACCAGCACCGGGCGTTTCTTTCTGGAACTGAACGACGAGCTTTCCGCGCCGCTGACAAGCGTTACCATTTCCAATATGCCGGAAGCAAGGGGCACGATGGAAGTGCGCCTCTGCCAATCGCCGGAGGGGGAAGAAGAAGCTGCGGAAGTACCCACGAAAACTACCACCACTGCAACCCCTTAACCGAAGGAGCCTGCCATGAAACACCTGCATCGTTTTCTTGCCATCATCGCCCTTATCCTGCCCTGCGCGGCGCAGGCCAATGATGCGGCACTCTATGACCCCGCGCCTCCGGCGGATGCGGCGTTTGTGCGCGTCATCAATGCCAGCGGCGAGGCCAAGGTGAATGCAAACCTGAGCGGCATCAGCTTCAGCAATGTCGCGTATCCGGAAGTTTCCGGTTATTATGTCGTGAAGCAGGGTGAGAGCGAATTCCAGGCCGGAGAAAAACACGAGAAAGTGACCATCGCGCCCGCGAAATACTACACCATCGCCGTGCTTCCGGAAAATAAAATCAAGGTATTCGAGGATGATCTGGTGAAGAACCCGACCAAAGCCCGCGTCTATTTCTATAACCTTTCCAATGCTGCTTCCGCCAGCCTCTATGCGCCGGAACACAAGGCGGACATTATCAGCGACGTGAAGCCGGGAGAAAGCAAATCGCGGGAAGTCAACGCGCTGACGCTGCAACTGACCATCAAGGCGGATGGCAAGGATGCCAAGGCACTGGATAAAGTCATCCTGAAGCGTCGCGCCGGTTATACTGCGGTAGTTGCGGGAAAGAAAGAAGACCCCAAGGCATTCGCGGTTGAAAATTCGGTTCAGCGTTAGGTTTTAATACAGGTTCACCCCATGCGCTTTCGTTCGTTACTGCTTTTGATGGCCGCGCTGCTGATGCTCGCCGGAGAGGCGCGCGCGGAAGTGCATGGGGCGGTGTTGCAAGCACCGGAGCTTTATATCGCGCCACCCGGTAATGATTTCGGCAAGCACTGCACCTGGAGCAGGGGCAAGGTGGATATTGCGACTCCGGAAGATCAGGCATCGCCGGAAGCACTCTACAATCGCGGTATATTCTATCTTGATGGTGATCTCAAAACGCTTCCCGACCCGCAGAAGGCGGCGGCGTTGTTCCAGAAGGTGGCATCGGGAAATTCCCGGTTTTCCTGGATGGCGAAAGTGCAGCAGGCGATGACGCTGCTTAACGCGGCGGTTGGGATGCCTTCCCAGGAGAAAAAGAAGGCACTTATTCAGGATGCTATTTCCATTCTGAAAGGCGCGCTCAAGGATAACAAGGAAACCGTGCTCTATACTCTGGGGCAGGCCTACGCGCGGGACGAAAATTTTGTGGTGGCTGCGAACTACTATCGCCAGAGTGCGGCGGCGGGGCACGTGCGCGCCTCGCTCGCACTGCTCAACCTGCATTTCAAGGGGTTGGTGAAATTTTCCAGTCCCGAAGAAGCCGAGCGTCTGCTGAAATGGTCGCAGAATCTTCTGCTCACCACCCTCGCGCAGAATAAGTGCGACGATCTCTTTACGTTCGTAAAAATGTATTATGACCAGGAGCTTGGTGTGGAAAACAAGAAGCTGGCTGCGCAGTGGATGGAAGTCGCCGCGCAGGCAGGCGATACACATTCCATGCTGTACCTTGGGCTGATGTATGACCGTGGCCTTGGTCTGGAGCCGGATAAGAAACGCGCCATGCAGTTCTGGAAAGATGCAGCGGAGCGCGGCAGTGCCGAAGGTATGTTCCATTATGGGCGGAACATGGCGATGGGCGGCACAACGAAACAGGCGAAAGAAGATGGTTTGCAGTGGCTTGTGGAATCGGCGCGGCGCGGCCACAAAAAGGCGATCGAATCCCTGGCGCGCATTTACCTTGGCAAGAACGGCAACACCCCGCAGCCGGAAAAGGCCTTTGTGCTGCTCAAGGATGCTGCTGCCAAAAAACTGCTCATGCCGAAATATATTTATGAATACGCTGTGCTTTATGAGTATGGCCAGGGCACAAAGCAGAATTATGTTGAAGCCCTCCGCTATTACAAGGAGGCGGCGGAAGCGGGCAATCTCGATGCCACGGTGAAAATCGGCGATTTCTATAAATACGGCGTTAGCGGCATGGCTGCGGAACCGGTGAAATCCTACCGTTTCTACCGCCTGGGCGCAGACCTCGGCAGCGCGGACGCGATGGAGGCACTTTCCGAGAATTATGCTTGCGCTATCGGCAAGGAAAAAAATAAGGAATGGGCGAATTTCTGGCGTGCAAAGGCGGAATACGCAGGCTCGCAGGAAGTGATTGACCATGTGTTGGACGGGCTGGTGCGCGAGGGAACGCCCGCCAGTATGCAGAAGGCGATACAATTGCTGTGGCGCAGGATCGCCATGAACAGCCGCACCGCAATGGTCACGCTTGGCATGATCTACCAGGATGGACTCGGCGGCATTCCGCGCAATCCGGAACTGGCGCAGCAATGGCTGGATCGCGCGATAGAAGAAGGCCAGGGGCAGGATGTGGGGCTTGTGGCGCGGGCGAAATTGCTGCTTCGGAATCCTTCCGAGGAACAGGCGAAGCAAGCGGTGACGCTGCTTGAAAAGGCGGTGGAACTGGATAACGACGAGGCATCCTATATGCTGGCGAAAGTCTATACGCCCGGTGTGCCGGGAGTTGGTGCGGATCAGGTGCGTTCCCGCGTGTTCCTGCTGGGCGCGGCGCAGGCGCGCAATCCGCGTGCGATGCTGGATCTTGCGCGCGCGCTTGAAAATACTGACCGCGCCGGGGCACTCTCCTGGATGGAGAAAGCTGCGGAATATGGCAGCCTCGAAGCCATGTTCCTGCTGGCCAGGGCATACCATGAGGGTGCATGGCTGAAGCAGGACGAGGCGAAAGCCGAATTCTGGACGAAAAAGGCGATGCTGCGTTATCCCTGCCGCCCGGAGCATCGTTATCTGCTGGCGCGCGCATATGCCGAAGGGGTCGGGGTCAAGCAGGATGGAGCGAAGGCACTTGAGATTCTGCAGGATATAGCGGATACCGGCGAAGTGGAAGCCATGCTGGAGATCGGCTATATCTATCTTTACGGCAGGGGCATGAACGTGGACGAGGCTAAAGCACTGGAGTGGTTCCGGAAAGCGGCGGATCTCGGCAACACGGAAGCGATGATGAAGCTCGGAAATGCTTACGCCGTGGGGCTTGGCGTACCGCAGGATGAGGCCGCTGCCAAGCAATGGTGGAAGAAAGCTGCGGATGCCGGAAACGCCAAAGCGGCCACTACCTTCAGGTTTTCCTTCGACGAACCAGCCACAAAGCAGTAAACAATAGGGGGGGACTTCCTGCCTCGCCTTCGCTGGGGTAAACTCAGACGAAGGTTGGGGAGGGGAGGTAGATACGCCCTGAAAAACCATGCCAGACGGTATGGCATGGTGCTTGCGTATTCTCCCAGGAAATTGTTACTGAAGTAGAAAATCGAAGGCTAAAATTTTACTAAAAAATTACCTGTATTCGGCGCAACTTCAATACGATAAGCAATTGACATACAAGATTTTATTTGCTATAGTGCTCCTTATCGGCTGAAGGGGGAACTTCTGATTATTCTTTTAATGTATTCCTGTTTTTCTATCCCACTTTACCGATGCGCGCGCGTATAGGGGTATGTGTGCGGTCTATGACATAGGGAAGCCTGCAAGGCTCCTGCAAACCAGATCCGCTAAAGGGGAGGGGTATATGGTTTTATTCAACGTACATGACTGCGATGCCAAAGGTGACGGCATTACTCGTGATAAATCACCATAGAAAAAGCCACGAATGCCACGGCAATAGCCGTGGGCAAGACGCTGTCTGTCGTAATGATCTGATGTTACGTGGCAGGCGTTTTTAAGAAGGGGAGGGGGAACGGGGGGCATCGCATTATATCGCGGCATCGCTTGATCTCTGTTTATTGTTAATAAGTGCCACCGATTATGGCGGAAAATCCGCCTTTCCGGAATGGCGAAGCTATAGGGGAACGCATCATGACTTATAACTCTGATCATTTTGATCTTACGAAATGGAAACTGACACTGCCTGTGGACAGTACCGGCAGTATAGTTGGCAATGCTTTTGAAGTGACGAACCTGAAGGGGTACGAATCCGCGTATTTCTACGATGCAGCCGATGGTGCAATGGTCTTTGCAGCCCAGACGGACGGAGCGACTACGAGCGGAAGCCACTATCCTCGTTCCGAATTGCGGGAGATGAGCGGTGGCAAAACCTATAACTGGAATCTGAGCGAAGGCGGCACGATGACTGCCACCCTGAAGGTTGATAGCGTTCCGACCCGCACAGATGGCACACCCGGCAGGGAGATCATCGGTCAGATACACGGCCAGAATAAGGAGTTGATCCGCCTCTACTGGCAGAACAACACGGTGTATTTCATGAATGAGCAGTCGGGCACGGATAACAAGGAACACCAGTTCAATTTCCTGAACGCTGCCGGGCAGGCACCAAATATTGCCCTTGGCGAAAAGTTTTCCTATAAGATCGATGCTCACGGCAATACAATGAAGGTGGATATATACGCCGACGGCCAGGTCTATAGTTCAACCAGCACGCTCAATGCCATCTGGCAGGCGGATACGTTCTACTTCAAGGCAGGTGTTTATCTGGGTGTAGACGAAACTCAAGGCTCCGGAACCGGTCAGGTTTCTTTCTACGGCCTTGATTACAGCCACATTCTGGGCAGCGGCCTTGGCGGCCTTACGCAAGTTGCTTCCACGCCAGCTCCGACACCTGTCCCGGTGGTTCCTGTTGTGCCGGTGCTTCCCGTGCCGGCAGCGGATACGACAGGCACTTCCCATGCTGTGAGCGGCACGGATGCCAGTGACAGGCTCATCGGAACCGACAGTGCGGATAGCATTATAGGCATGGGCGGCAACGACAGTCTAAAAGGCGGTATGGGTGCAGATTATATGCACGGCAACCAGGGCGACGATACCCTGGAAGGCGCGCAGGGCAACGACACGCTGCTGGGAGGCGAAGGCAACGACAAGATTGTCGGCGGTCAGGGCGATGATTTGATTGTCGGCGGCCTGGGGAATGATTATATCCAGGGGGATCTTGGCAACGACTCTATTGATGGCGGTGCGGGTAACGACAGTATCTATGGCGGCGACGGC
>JAHFPR010000051.1:7272-10701 GCA_023269645.1 Alphaproteobacteria bacterium
ATCCTGCTGGGCGGTCTCGGCGATGATCAGGTGAAGGGTGACAACGGCAACGATGTGATCTATGGCGGCGGCGGTAACGATAGCCTTACCGGCGGTTCGGGCAATGATCGCTTCGTGATCGAGAATCTTACCGGGGCGGCTTCCATCCGCGATTTCCACAATGGCGAGGATACGATAGATTTGACGGCGTTCCACTTCACCAGCTTCAATCAGGTGAAGGCACTGGTTGTCGGTGATTTTGTCCTGCGCCTCGATGCGGATACCTCGCTGCAGGTGATGGGACTCTCCAGCAGCACCTTCGATGCCTCGGATGTGTTTATCTAATCGGGTTTATTGCAAGAAATGCAACGCCTGCTCTTATGATGCGAGCAGGCGTTGTTGTTTGTGGAATGACGGGAAACCAGAGCATTTTCATAATTTACGTACCGTTTCAGCCGTCATGCCCTGAATCGCGCAGCGATTCTAGGGGCATCCATCTTGCCACGAACACGTTGGTAGATGGATCGCCCTAGAATTTGCTTCGCAAATTCAGGCGATGACGGTATGCAAATGATGAAAAAGCATCAGAAGAAAATAAAGTCGCTTTCGGTCAGGGTCAGGCGCAGGTCGCCATCCAGGGAAAGGCCAAAGGTTCCGGCATCGTCCTGCACGGTGGTTTTGTTGGAGGCGGCGGTATATTTCACTGTCAGCTCGTGCGCGCCCGCCACGCCCATGCTCTTCAATCCATCAAAGCCGAGTCCGGTGAGGTCTATCCTGTCCACGCCCGTGGTGAAATCCGTGATGCGGTCGGCACTGCTTTTCAGCGAATCCGAAAGTATCAGGAAAATGAACATATCCATACCCAGCCCGCCCGTCATCACATCCGTGCCTGCGCCGCCAATGAGCCTGTCCGCATCATCGCCGCCGCTGATAGTATCGTTGCCCGCGCCGCCGAGGAGCATATCCGCGCCGGTTCCGCCCAGCATGGAATCGCCGTTGTCGCCGCCGTCAATCGTGTCATTTCCGTCGCCGCCGTCAATCGTATCAATTCCAGCACCGCCGAGGATGGAATCGTCGCCCTGATCGCCGTTGAGGGTATCGCTGTTATCACCGCCGTTGAGGGTATCGTTGCCCGTGCCGCCGCTGATTGTATCGAGGTCGGCTCCTCCGAGGATGGAATCATCACCCGCACCGCCGGAGATATTGTCTGCGCCGGTTCCGCCGTCCACGGTATCGTTGCCCTCGCCGCCGAAAATCACATCGCTGTTCGCATCGCCGGTGATGGAATCCGCATCGTTGCCGCCGTCAATCGTATCGTTGCCGTTGCCGCCGCTGATGGTATCATTGCCGAGATTGCCCAGCACGGAATCATTACCATCGCCCGCCAGCAGGGAATCGTTGCCCGACATCCCGTTGAGCGTATCGTTGCCCGCCAGCCCACTGATGGTATCGTTGCCGCTTCCGCCGATGATGCTATCTGCGCCTGCGGTTCCATTCAGTGCCACCAGGCCGATACTCAGGCTGAATCCACCGTTTGCGGTGGCTCCTACGCTGTCTGTCGCGGTGACAAGCAGGGAGATCGCCCCGGAATCATTGAGGGTTGGTGTGCCGGAGAAAGCCCGCGTCACCGGATTGAAAGACAGCCAGGCGGGAAGTGCTGAGCCATCCCCCAGCGTGGCGGAGAGGGTGAGCGTATCGCCCGCGTCCACGTCCGTAAAACTTCCGGCGGGCAGCGCATAGCTGAAGGCTTGCAGGGTGGTGGCCGCCTGATTCGCCAGCGGTGCGGCGAGCACGGGCGCATGGTTGCCGTGGTTCACGGCGAGGGTGAATCCGCTGGCCGTATGCGCGCCGGAAATATCGGTGGCCGTGACCAGGAGAGTGCCGCCCAGGTCGGCGGCTCCCGCCGTGCCGGAAAACGCACCCGTAGCTGCATCAAAAGAGAGCCAAAGGGGCAGCGCGGAGCCATCCGACAGCGTAGCTGAAAGGGTGAGCACATCGCCTGCGTCACTATCGGTGAATGTTCCCGCCGGAACGGTGTAGGAGAATGGCGCACCCTCCACCGCCGCCTGATTCGCCAGCGGCACGGCTGTGGTAGGGGTGTGATTGGTATGGTTCACGGCAAGGGCGAAACTGCTGGCAGTATGCGCGCCGGAACTATCGGTAGCTGTGACCAGAAGGGATGCCGTGCCGAGATTGCCGCTGCCGGGTGTGCCGGTAAAGGTTCCTGTCGTGGCATTGAAGGCAAGCCAAAGGGGTAGCGCGGATCCATCTGCCAGCGTCGCTGAAAGCGTGAGCACATCACCTGCGTCCACATCCGCGAACGTGCCCGCCGGGACGGTGAAGGAGAACGGTGCATCCTCGTTCGTGGCAAGATTCACAAGCGGAGTGGCCACGGTCGGAGCATCGTTGGTGTTGGACACCGTGAGCAGAAAATTGCTGGAAGCACCGATGCTCGCATTATCTGTAGCGGTAACTTTGAGGCTGATCGCCCCCACATCCTCATTGGCGGGAGTGCCGGAAAAAAGCCCTGTCGTGGTATCAAAGGAAAGCCAGATGGGCAGCGCGGAGCCATTTGCCAGCGTAGCCGAAAGGGTGAGCGTATCGCCTGCGTCCGCATCTGCGAACGTGCCTGCCGGAACGGTAAAGGAAAACGCTGCATCTTCCGTTGCTGCCTGATCCGCGATCGGCACGGCCACGGTGGGCGCGTGGTTGACATAGCCCGCAACACCGAGGGTGAAGCTGCTGGAAATATACGCGCCGGAAATATCGGTCGCCGTTACCAGCACGGGCAGCGTGGCAATCGCATCCGGTGTGCCGGAGAAAATCCCCGTTGCCGCATTGAAGGAAAGCCATGCAGGAAGTGCGGAACCATCCATCAGCGTAGCGGAAAGGGTAAGCGTATCGCCCGCGTCGCTATCCGCGAACGTGCCTGCCGGGATGGTGAAAGTGAACGGCACATTGTTCTGGGCGGATTGATCAGCAAGCGGAATTTCCACGGTCGGCGCATGGTTGATGTGATCTACGGCGAGGCTGAAAATGCTGGCGACGTGCGCCCCGGCAGTGTTCGTGGCCGTGACTTTTACATCCAGCGAACCGAGATCAGCGTGGTGCGGTGTGCCGGAAAAATCGCCCGTGGCGGTATTGAAGGAAAGCCAAAGGGGGAGCGCGGAACCGTCGCTTTTTGTCGCCGTGTAGGTGACGAGATGGGCGGGATCGGAGAAGCCCGGCGCGGTGCTGAACGTGAACGGCGCGTCCTCGTTTGCAGCCACGCTTCCGGGATTAGCCAGCGAGGGCAGGGGGGTGAACCCGGTGAAATCCTGATAATTCGGGGCGATCTGGCCAGTCAGTACCACGGTGAAGCTGTGATCCGCGTTCGTGATGACCGTGTTGCCGCCCTGCCAGGAATAGCCCAGCGTCGTGCCTTCCGCGATAGCTCCGATAGCTTTGAAA
>JAHFPR010000052.1 GCA_023269645.1 Alphaproteobacteria bacterium
TCTCGCTGCTGGAAGGATCATAAAACACATTCGGCTGATTCGTGGAACCATCCACGGAAGGGTAGCCGAACTCCGTGAACCAGATTTTCTTGGATTCCGGAACCCAATCCGTCGTTGCGCTATCCGGATTCGTGTGGGCGTGGCTCCACCAGTAGGCGATATTTTTCCACGCAAAGGCGGGCGTGAGATTCGCCTTCACGGTGCGCGCGTCGTCGGTGTAAACCCAGTCATAGCCTTCACCCGCATCCCAGCCATCCACCACTTCCTGCACGTTATAGCCGCGCTGCGGCGCGTCGGTGAGCGGGAAATATGCATCAATGCCGACCACGTCAATATCCGGCGAAGCCCACAGCGGATCGAGGTTATACCAGCCGCTCGCGGTGTGGTGATATTCGCTCCAGTCGGCGGCATATGTGACGGCCACATCACCGCCGAGTGTGGATTTCACCGCAGCAGCCAGGCTCACCAGCGCGTCCACCGCCGGGAAGCTGTTATCGGTATCCTGCACGGAAGTCAGCCCGATAAGTTCCGAGCCGATGACGAACGCATCCACCTTTCCCGCCACCAATGTCGCGTAATGGGTGATAAGCGCGTTATAGCCGTTTGTTTTCGTGAAAAAATCCGCCACGTCGGAAACCGATCCCGTCACCCTCCCGCGCCAGGGCTTATCCTCCACATCCATGAAGAACATAGGATAGAACATGATGCTGTAGCCGCGCACGCGAAGTTCATCCAGATAGCGCAGCACAGAATCATCGTCCGGAGTACCGCCATAAACGGGATTGCCGTTTATGTCGTGGGTAATCAGGTGGGCGGTGGCGCGATTAAAGCCCGCCACGTCCCACACATCCGGCGCGGTCGTCGCGCCCGAAGCATACTCCACGCCGGGGAGAATCGTGCACGTGCCCGCATCGAGATTATTCCCGAACCACGTCACCACCACCGCGATCCACTCCACGTTGGGGCAGGTATCGGCGAGTTGATCGAGCGACACCAATGCATCCGCCATGTTATCGGCATTATTCTGGTTGATGCGCGCGCTCTGGCCATTCTGGATAAAGCCGCTCCCCACCTGCTCGCCGATGATTTTGCTCTCCACCTGCGTATCGTAAACGAACTCGCCGGAGCCGGGGATCATGATCATGTCCTTGATCACGCCTTCTACGGATTCATTCGATGAATCAGTATCAAGCAGCTTTCTCTTCACCTCGAATGTGAAGTTTGGGATGCGGTTGCCGAATGCCACCAGCGGAAAATCCTCAATCACCACGTAGGCGAGGTCGCGGTAGGCGGGCGTGTTGCCTGTGCCCTCGAACCCCTCGATGGTGGGATCAACCGCCTGCGTGGGCGTACCCTTGTATAAACGGTAGGAGGAGGTGAACTGGCCGGGATTAATCAGTTTGGAATCCGCCCACACACGGAGCACCTGGTTAATCTCCCCCGCGCAGATGGCAATCGCCAGCGTGATGGAATAGCTGTACGTAGTCGTCGTGGTTTTGCTGCCGCCGCCTCCGCCGCCCTTGCCCCCGCCGCCGGAGGACGTGGTGGTGGTGTTCGTGGTTTCCTTGATCGGCTGCGCCCAGATGATGTTCCCCGCAATGCGCGACGTGCCATAGACTATGGGAATCATCTCTCCCCAGGCGGAGCTTTGCACCTGCACATTGGAGAGCCGGCGACCACTGGTGACGTGCTTTGTATCCCCGCCGCTGCCGCCGAACAGGAAGCTGCCCAGCCGGTTCTTCAGCCGCGATTCCAGATTCTGAATCCCCAGCGACTTATCCACGCGCTTGCCGACCTGATCCGCCACGAAATGCGCCCCGATCGCCACCAGCGGATTGCCGCCGGTGGCGACCGTGGCCGCCGTCGCCGCGTTCAATGCTAACTGTGCCATAATGTTTCCTGTTCACACAATAAAAAAGCCCGCCGGGTAAGGGCGGGCTTTCATTCCAATAAAACTGCGGATTATTTTTTCGTCAGCGTGATGTTGACGGGCGAATCGTATTTATTATCCGCACCCGTGGCGGAATCCACACCCCAGCCGATAAACCCTCCGGCGGCGATGTTGCCGAACGTCGCGCCCGCCGAACCGGATTTATCAATGAACGTGGTTTCCTCATAACCCTTCTTCTTGCAGGCGATGGTGAGGTCGTCCTTGGTTTTTTCCACGGTGATGCTGCCCGGCGTGGGATCCACCTTGCCGAGCTTAACCTCCTTCCGGGTCAGTTCGCACGAGGCTTTCGGCGGCGTGGTGTTGATCGCGATATTCTGGGATTTCCCCTCGATAATGGTGGAGCAGCCCGTTGCCGCCAGCATCGCAACCGCAGCCATCAGTGTGTTATAACGCATATTTTTCTCTCCGTGGTTTCATCCTGTAATAGCGAACGGCGCGGGCGCGTGTCAACCGGAAATATCCGGAAACCGATACGCCGCGACAATGCGGCTCCGCCATAAATCGTCCAGCCGGTGCTCTACCACTTTGCGCGCAGAGGCGTAGCAGTGGATGATGGTGAGGCTGTCATCCTGAACGCAGTGAAGGATCCCCTGCAGCGGGAGATCCTTCGCCTGCGGCTCAGGATGACAGGAAACCAACCCCACGTGCTGCGGCTCCTCCTCAAAACGGAACAGCAGCACATCCGCAGGGCGGATTTCCTCCGGCGGCATTTCATGCAGGCAGCGCGCCAGCGTTTCGCGGAGCTTTCCGCCGTCGGGGGCACGCCCGTAATCCGTGGTATCGTATGAGGCAAGCGGCAACCCCTCGCGGCTTTGCAGATCGAGCGCGGCGGCCACTCCGGCGATAAGCCCCAGGCAATCGCAACCGCCCTTATGGACGACGTTCGCCTTCACCCGCCCTTGATGGTGGAAGCGCGTGCCCAGCCACGTCCGCGCTTCGGAGAGGATGCTTTCCGGGGTGGTCATAAACATTCTCCTGTCATTCTGAGGCACAGCCGAAGAATCTCCCGCGCATGGGATCCTTCGCTAAGCTCAGGATGACAATGATGATCGCGTACTCGAAGTTTCCAGCATCTTGTCCGTTCCCGGCACGTGCGGCTCGCCGCGAAAATTGAGGGCGTTGCTGAACGCCGCCTTGCAGGTGGCGAAGGTTTTATCGCACCCGGCTTTCAGGATATAGGTATCGCCCGCCTGCACCGTAAATGGCATAGGGAGCACCAGCTCAATCACGCTGCTGCGGAAATCCTTTACCTCCATCGTCAGCCCGTCATTCAGGCCATCGGTGAAGGTGATGGTACCGTAAGTAAAGAATCCGGCGGCTTCGGTGCGCGCGCTATCCTTGAACACGCGGCGATCGGTGACGGAAGTCACCGTGCCGGTGCGCGTGAAATCCGTCATATCCACCCCGCACTGCGCATCGCCCAGCTTCACGCGGCAGAGCGGCGAATATATCTGCCCCAGCGTTTTGGCGAGGCGCGAGGCGAGGCCGGACATTTCCGCCTCGAAACGCTCGCTCCCCTTTTTCACCTCGCCCAGCCAGCCGGTGCGCAGGATGAGTTTCCCCTGCGTGATGTCAGCGTAATTCACCTGGAAAATTTCTACCCCGGCGAAATCGTAACGCCCCGCGAGCATATCCTCCTCCGTGATAAAATCAGAGGAGAGCACCCCCTGAAGCGAGAGCTTGTCCGCGCTCATATTATCCGCACTGGCGAGGGCGGCAGGCGTGAACCCGCTCGCAGCATGGAAGGTGAGGCTATCCACCACCAGATCGGTATCGTGATCGGTAAAGCCGAGCACGGTTTCATCCGTACGCGTGATTTTCCAGCACGTCGCAAGCGTGGTGACTTCGCCCGCAAGATGCGCCGCCAGTTGGGTGGTGACGGTTTTCATTTGCGCACCTCCACCAGCGGGATGTTCTGCCAGGCACGTTCGTTCTTGTTCTCCAGCGTCGCCGCCAGATGATCCGTATCGAAACGCACCGGGACATCGAATTCAAAATCCGCGCTGATGGCGGCAAGGTTCGCGGGCGCGGAAGTGAAGGTTATCACCCCCGTGGCCATGTTCACAGAAACGCCGCTGGTCTGCAGCACACCGTTCACAAAAATAGTGACGCTCCCCGCCACCGGCTTGGTGATGATGCGTGCTACCGTTGCCGAACCGGAGGTGTAATGTTTGACAAGCTGGAACTGCGTGGTGCTGCCGTTGCCTGTGCCGATGCTCTGCCCAATCCCCTGGTAATCCGACCAGTCCTTGAAGCGGAAGCCCTGCGCCTTGCCACCGGCATTGCGGAAAAACGCGATCAGCGCATCGAGCTGCGCCTGCGTTTTTATGCCCTGCGATACGTTGTATTTCGCGCGGGCGATGCTCCAGTTGATGTTGCGCTGCTCAAACCCGTTCTGCAGGGTCACGACACTGGTGGAAAATTCCGGCCCCCCGGTCGCGCCGAAGGAAATATCCGCTGGAAACTGCTGTTCGAGAAAGGACATGGGATGCTCAGAGTTGAGAGTTGAGAGTTGAGCAAGAAATAGTCAGCTAGTAAGAATTGAATATTTTTCTTACTCAACTCTCAATTCTAACCACTCAACTCTCCTGTAAGTTAGCCCGGAAGGTGATAACGCCCCGGAAGGTGAGGCCATCATTTTCCTGCCGGATTTCGCTTTCGGTGAAGTAAATATCCACGAGCGTCCTGCCCGTTACGGTCAGGTTCGCGCGGTGGATAAGGTCGTGCACACGCTGGAGGATGTTCGCGCATTCCGCCCGCCCGCGCTCGCGGCTCCAGGCTTGCACCTCCAGCATCACCTGCACACCCGACGTGCCGATGGTAGACCAGTCCTTCGTTTTCACCGCGCCGAAAGCCACGTAGGGGAAATTCGTGCCCTGCGGAACGGAATCGAACACGCCGTTCACCATCCCCATGAGCGTGGTGTCGTCGTGGAGTCTGGTGTACACCGCCTTCTGCAATTCGATGAGGGTGCTGGTCATGATGCCACTCCTTCTTCCGCGAGAATTTCCAGCGTGGCCAGTGTGCCCTCCGGATCGGTAACAGAGCGGATGTTGAACACACGGCCATCACAGGTGATGCGCATGGCGGGGAGGATACCCGACATATACCGGATGGAAAAACGCATCATCTGCTGCGCCTGAATCTGTCCGCTGCTGAAAATTTCCTTGCCGTAAATAGTCGTGCGGATAGGCTCCACGGAAGCCCACAGCGTGGCGAAATTGCTCCAGCTTGTGGTGAAGCCGCCGTTTCCATCTGCGGTTTCCGTGGCACTTTCGATGGCGATGCGCCGCTTCATCAGGGATGCAGGGGAGCGTTTTTTCATAGTGCCACCACGCGGTACGCATTATAGAGCGCGCGCGCCGCCGGAGGGAGTGCCGTCGCACCGCCGCGATCTTCATACATCGCTACGATATGCGCGAGCATCCCCTGCTTGATCTGATCCGGCACGGCACTCGCATCGCCGAACCCGGCGACGTAGGCGATCTCGATGATATGCCCGAACGGCGCGGCGTTGAACAGCAGCGTTTCCTTGCCGGCATTGAGGAAATAGATGGCAGGGTTGAGGGTCGTCTGGCTGCCGTCCGCCGCAATGATTTTTACGCCGGTAATGGACTGCACCGGCCCGCGCGGAAGTTTCACTTCCGCCGGAGCACCTTCGTCGTAGGCGATCGTCCAGGTCTGCGTGATGAGCGAGCGGCGCATATAGCTTTCCGCCGCCTGGCGCGCAGTCGCGATCATCCGCGTGATGGCGGAATCTTCCGTGCTGCCATCCACACGCAGGTAGAGCTTGGCCTCAGCAGCAGTCAGCGGCTCCGAAGCCGGAGATGTATCCAGCCGCAGAAAAGGGATGCAATGGTGCATGGGATTATTCCTTATAATTGTGGCATTGTCTTTCCCAAGAAATATAATGTCATTCCAGCGAAGGCTGGAATCCAGCGCGGCGTGTCCACGTCGCTGAAAACACTTGGCTATTTCATCGCAGACGCGGCTTAAGCTGGATTCCCACTTTCGCGGGAATGACAAGATTTTTTAGTAGAGAACGTGTAACTGTTGATGGTTGATGGATGGTTCTTTTCCTCCATCAACCATCAACTAACGCCCCTCAACCTATGCAACCGGAAGGTTCTCCGGATAGCCCAGCACACCGATAACGCCCAGATAAGCCGCCACCGAGTTGTTCGCCGGGGTGATGGTCAGCCGCACGTAACGCTTGCCGCCGACATAGCCGATCTTCCGGATTTTATTATCGTCATTGAACTGGAAACTCACCGCCGCTTCCGTGCCGAGCAGGTCGGCATCCGCCACGGCGGTAGCATCGCTCAGGTTTGCGACGCTGCCCTCCTCCACCAGCACGGTGAACGTGGCATCGGCATCGTACAGATTCCCGATGGTCAGGACAAACTCCAGGCCTTCGTAGCCGATGGTATCAATGATGGTTCCGACAACCGGGGTGCTCGCGTCCGTATCAAAGGGCGCGACAACCTCGATGAAGGTCAGATTGTGATGTAAGTCTTTCATGGTTTTTTCCTTGATGTGATGAGTGGTGCTGTCCATCCTGAGCGCAGCGAAGGATCTCCCGCCTCATGAGATCCTTCGCTGCGCTCAGGATGACAGTGGTGCGCTAAGCAGCCGAGAGCTTCAGCAGCTTGATGGCCTCGAAGTTGACGACATCGCCGCCGACGCGCTTCGTGCTGTAGAACTTCACGAAGGGCTTTTCGGTGTACGGATCGCGCAGGATGCGGATGCCGTAGCGGTCAACGATCTGGTACGCGCGCCTGAAATCGGCGAGCGCGATGGAGAGGCTCCCCGTCGCCGGAGCCGGCATATCGGCAGCCTGCATCACCGGAAGGCCGAGCAGCGTATCCGGCGCACCGGCGGTAAGCCCCGGCTGCCAGAGATACTGGTTGGTCGTCGCCTCCTTCAGCAGGCGCACCTGCTGCACGGTCGCGCGGTTCATCAGGAAGGTCGCGCGGGTGGCGTAATCCTCCTTCAGCGCGTAGTACAGCTTGATGACGCTGTCCGAAGTCACCGCGCCGTTTGAGGTGGAAACGAGCTGCTCGATGGATGCCCAGTCCGTGCCCGCCGCATATGTCAGGATGCCGCGCGGCTTCCCGATGCCATCACCATTCACAAAGGTGGTGTTCTCCTTGCGGGAGAAAATATCGGTGAGCTTTTCGCCCAGCCACGCTTCGATGTTGATGCTGCTGTCGTCAATCAGCTTCTGCGTCGCCTTGGGCTGCGCGTAAAGCTCATGCACGGGGATGGTCTTTTTGCCGAACTGGGGCGTGGCCGTTTCCGAAAACGCGCCGGTTTCAGTCGTCCAGCCCGCCGCCGCTTCGCCTGTATCCTCCAGCACCTCCAGCGAATCCGTGGAAATAGTTTCCACCGAAGCAAGCTGGCGGATGGGCGAGGTTTCATGCACCGTCCGCGCGATAGCGGCAGACATCTGCGGCGTAATCAGGTAGCCGCCGTCCGGGTCGCTGGTCGCGGAAAGTGCCTTCTTCTCCAGGTGCACGAGGTCCTCCTCTACACCCTTGCGGAGATACTGGCAGAACGCCTCCTTATGCTCCGCTTCGGCGGCATTCACCACCCGGCCATAATCGAAGCCCATCGCGGGGCGCGACATCGCCGTTTCCATGCCGTCGAGACGCTGCTTCTGGCTGTCAATCATATGGTTGATGCGGTTGAGCTGATCCACCGTCAGCGTGTCGGCATGGCCTTTTTTCTCGATTTCATTGATGCGCCGTTCGTTGACCTGCTTGAATTGCTCCCAGGCGGAGCCGAGGCTATCCACCTGCTTGGTTAAACGTGTCATGGTAGTCATGGTTGTTACTCCTTTGGTTGTGTGTAGAAAAATAAAGCCGTCATGCCCTGAATTTGCGAAGCAAATTCTAGGGGCATCCATCCCGCCACGAATTCGTTGACGCATGGATCGCCCTAGAATCGCTTAAGCGATTCAGGCGATGACGTGGCACTTGCAGCGCGTCACTATCAGTATTGAAGAATGCCGATAGCCCGTTCGAGTACATTGGAAAATCCGGTATACTCGTCCGTTTCGGAAGCAGCCTCTTCCCCGCGCCTGAATCCCTCAAGCGCAATGGATTTGGCTTCGTTCCGCGAAAACCCTGCATCCCGCAGGAAATGCTCGAACTCCCGAAGCGTTCCGGGGATTCCGTCCTTCACCCGCATCACCCCGGCCTGCGGATTCGCAGGGAAGGTGACAAGGCTGATTTCGTAAAGCTCGATGTCGGTGAGCCAGCGCGTGTCCGAGGTGGTATCGCGCGTGAAGTGCACCGCGCGGAAGCCGATGGAAAGCCCGTTGATCGCGCCGGATTTCAGCAGCGTCCAGGCTTCGCGCCCGCGCTGCACGTCGAGCAGAAGTTTGCCCTCCACATACAGCCCCTTCATATCCTCGCGGAGCAGCGTGATAACGCCGATGGGTTCGTCCATGCGATGCTGCCACAGCAGCTTGATGTCCCCTCCACGCTCCTGCAAAGTGCGCGTGAACGCGCCGTGCGCAATCACATCTTTCTGGCTATCCGTGACGTTGAATACGCTGGCATAGCCCGTGAAAGTCCCGTTATCCGCCACGCCTTCCAGTGCCAGCGGAAAATTCAGCTGCTTGGTTTCCATGATTTTCTCGTGATGTGTCATCCTGAGCATAGCGAAGGATCTCAGGCTGCGGTGGGAGATCCTTCGCTACGCTCAGGATGACAGTTGTCCAAAAAAGAAGAGGCCGGTCTTGTTAGCGGTTCGTGTGTAACAGCATGAGCTATTATACATTCACCACTAACTTGACCGACCTCTTCCTTAAGCTACTTTATTCCAAGTTCAAACGGCTACAGATTCCCACGTGCGACAAGACCAAAACCAGGGGTTATGAGCCTGTCCATTCCGTCGGGTTTTGTTGTGCTCCAGATTGCGCTTGGCCCAACAAATCCATATCCGTCTTCTTGCCATTTGATCATCTTCCACGTTGTCTGTGCGCCGAAGAATGGGATCAGATTGGCTCTGGTGTCAATGGCATCGGCGGTGAACTGCAACTCAAAGCGCGGCCATGAGACGTTCATGATAACCCTTCCAGACAACAGCGAAAAACGATCTTTTCGGTCGCCTGAAAGTGTCGCGCCTGCACTTAGTCCCAGTTCAGATCCGTCCGAGTCCAGTGAGAAGCGATAATACAGCATCACTCCTACCAGATTGATCGGATGATCGGGTGATTGCTTTGCCTGGAAATCGTAGGGCGTAGCAACCAACTGAAAGTTCACACCGAGTTTTCCAACTTCACGAGCACCGACAATCAGTTGATTATCGAGCTGAAAAGCGGGCTTGGTTTTGAACTTCATATCTCGGTACACAAAGGCTGTACTGAGACGATCATTAACTCCAATATCCGCGCGTGCAGATGTTGGAATCAGAACTAGCATGAGGGCTAGTATTGCGTAGAAAATATACTTCACTTTTCTTCTTCACTTTCTCCCCATGTCCTGATTGTGTACACGGAAAAAAGAAACACGGGGATGCTTGGGTTAACTAGTTAACATCCATAGAGTCTAAGTTTAAGTCTCAAAATAAGGTTTACAGTATAACATTTTTATGAATCTAAATCAATCAATATTATTATCCAGCCCCACCAGCCTGCGCTTTTCGTCATTAGTAAGGAAATCCGCCGCGCTCACGCGCGCCCAGACCTTCTCCCGGCGTGGCGCAAGGGCACTGATCCTATCGGCATCGTAGGAAATCCGCAGGTCTGTTCCAAAATGCGGCAATAGCCATTGGTTGAGCGAACCCGCGATATTATCCATCATGGGGAGCACGGTCTGCTCCCACAATGCGATGCGCGCCTCCACCAGATTGCTGTACGTATTATCGCCGGGAATGCCGAGAAGCTGCGGCGGCACACCAAACGCCAGCGCAATATCCCGCGCCGCGCTGTTCCGGGATTCAATGAAATCCATATCGCGCGGGGAGAGGCTCATCTCCTTCCACTCCATCCCGCCTTCAAGCAGCAGCGGCCTGCCCGCGTTTTTTGCACCCGCATATTCCTCGTCCATCTGTGCCTTGATGCGCCGGTATTGATCTTCCGACAGCGTTCCGCCACTGCCATCATCCGCCATTTTCACCACCAGCGCACCGCTCGGCTTCGCACCGTTCTGCAGCAGTGCCTGGTTCCACTTCGCCGCCTCATTATGCTGATCAATGCTATAGGATGCAGCTTCAATCGGCGAAAGCCCATAATAGTCCGAAAGCGGATGGAAATTCTTGAGGTGCAATATCTGCGACTGCCCGGTGATGGCGTTGATGGGATAGCGCCGCGTGGCATCGTTTACCTTATAATCATAACCGGCTGGCATCCCGCCCTGCCCCGCAACGATGGTCACGCGATCCGGGCGGAGCAGGTGCAGCTCTTTCGGAGCCGCATCCTGCGGCGCGACTTTCAGGATATAGGTGTTGCCGCTGATAAGGCGATAGGAGGCGAGTGCCTCCATGAACTGCGCGCCCGATACTGCATGGCTCGGCATGGCGAGCAGCGAAAGCGCGGGATGATCGTGGAGTTCCGTTCGCTCCAGCCCCGTGCCCTGCATCAGCTTCCACGGAACGCTCCCCGCCGATTGCGCTATCAGTGCGATGGAGCGGTAGGCGATGACGTTCTGGATATAGCCTTCAGTGGCGAAGCGATCATACTGGCGCGGGGTCCACACCGCTTTGCCAGGCTCTTCCA
>JAHFPR010000210.1 GCA_023269645.1 Alphaproteobacteria bacterium
GATAAAGGGACGGTGTATCATCTGCTCGGCAACCGCCTCTACCTCGGCGAGATTACGCATCACGAGAACGTCTATCCCGGCCTGCATGAGGCGATCATCGACCGCGAAACATGGGACAGGGCACATGCGGCAATGGAGGAAAGCCCGCGCACCCGCGCTAATAAAAATCGCCGCGCCGTACCTTCGCCGTTGCGCGGAGTGCTGCGCTGTGCAGGCTGCGATTGTGGCATGACGCCGAGCAGTACGCGTCGTCACGGCAGGCTTTACCGCTATTATGTGCCGAACAACCACCTGAAGAAATCCTGCCTCGACTGCCCGGTAGGAAGCGTTGCAGCGGGGGAGATCGAAGGAATCGTGCTCGATCAACTACAGGAAATTCTCACCCTGCCAGAGATGCACTTGCGCGCATGGGAAGCGGCACGAAAACTTGACCCGTCTGCATCCGAGAACGATGTCCGGCAATCACTCGGTAATATCCGCCTGCTGTGGAACGAGCTATTTCCCGCCGAGCAGGAGCGGCTGGTACGGATGCTGGTGGAGGAAGTGAGCGTTGGCGGCGAAAGCGTAGATATCGCCATCCGCCCTGAAGGAGTGGAAGCACTGATGCAGGAACTTCATGTCCGCAAACCGGCGATAGAGGTGGCAGCATGACCGACACTATCCGCATCACCGTTCCTGTCCGGCTGAAACGCCGGGGCTGCCGGAAACTGATCCTGTTTCCGGAGGGGCATGTGCCCACCACTCCCCGGCAGGATAATACGCTGATTCAGGCACTGGCGAAGGCGTGGCACTGGCAGCGTATGCTGGAGCACGGGCGCTATGCCTCGCTGGAGGCTTTCGCGGAGAAACAGCGCATCAACAAATCCTACGCCGCCCGCATCCTGCGCCTCAACCTGCTGGCACCGGACATCCGCGAAACCATCCTCGACGGCAGGCAGCCCAAGGGACTGAAGCTCGCCGATCTGTTGCCGCCCTTCCCGGCGGAATGGGAGAGGCAGCGCGAAAAATTCGGATTCGTAGCTTCGGAGAAGGAGTGAGCCATGCCCCTGCCGGAACGCCAGCATTATAGCATTGAGGAAGCCGCTGCACACTGGTGCGTCTCCCCACGCGACGTGGAGGATTATATCGCGCAAGGATTGTTGCGGGCGGAAACATGGGTGCCGCATGCGCTGGTGGAATATCACCGCCCTGATGACGCGGGGCAATACCATTGTTTTACGGATAGCTTCCTCGGTTATGCCGCGCTGTTCCCGGAAACATGCCAGCGTGTTTTCCTGCATGGCGGTATGGAAATTTCTGGCTTTTATCTTGATGTGCGGGAACATTTTTTCAAGCTGGTAACGCCTATGGCGCTGCATGTTACCGCAGAAGCACTCGTCATCCGCCGGAAGGAGCATGACCGCTTCGCAGAAGCCTACGGGCTGGTGACGGAGGAGACGCTGAAACATCCCGGTCGCCCCTCCGTCATGCCGCAGATATTGCAGGAATATGAGCGGCGGTATCGCGCGGGCACGTTCAAGAAAAGCGCCGCGATGGAGGCACAGTATCTGCACCACTGGGCAGCGCAGCTTCTTCCCGGCGAAGCGATTCCCTCTGCCAAAACCATCCAGAACAATATCTCGCTCCATCGTAAATCCCTGCTCGTGAACGCCGCATAGCTTCCTGATATTTTTTCATTTCGGGATAAATTTGACGCTGTTTCAGGATACGCATCGCAGCCATGCTTGCTCCATAGCAACCCTATGATGGAGGCAAGTAATCATGACGGACATCAAGCATCTCAACCAGGTCGAACTCGCGCGAAGGCTCGGGGTTTCGCACCGTACGCTCGAACGCTGGCGTTGGCAGGGCGTCGGGCCCGTGTTCTTAAAAATCGGCGGCCGCGTGAAATACCGCCTTGAGGACGTGGAGGCATTCGAGAACACCCATGTCTGCCGCAGCACGGCGGATGAATATCGCCTCGATGAACCGCAGGAGGTGACGTTATGACCCTCGCCTTCTGCCTCATGGAAATGGACCCGGAAGCCCTGAAAAAAGCGGAGGATGCGTTCACCGCCATGCCGATGGAGACCTACTGCGACGCGGTGTTCGGCAAGGGCAACTGGTCACACGATGCGGAATCCGGCCTGTGGCTGGGGAAGAATCCGCGCCATCAGGGTGAGGGCTGCGGTTATATCGCCGTCCGGCACGATAAAAGCTGGTTCACCGGCATATTCCCCCCGGAACAGAGAGCATGACCATGCCTGCTTCGCCCGCTCCCGACAGGGAGCCGCACTGGTACGAAAAACCCGTCATGGAGTGTTTCCCCGCGCGCGAGGCACTGGAACATCCTCAGCCAGTGCCCGACGACATCATCGGCCCGCGCGTACTTACCGAGGGCGGCATGTGGCTGATCGCCGGGCCACCGAAAGTGGGGAAATCGGATTTCCTGCTCTCCCTCCTCACGCATGCGGCGGCGGGCTTAAATTTCCTCTGCTTCAAGGTAGGCCGCCCGCTGCGGGTGTTCTACGCGCAGGCGGAGCTTGAACGCCCGTATCTCGAGGAGCGCCTGCGCGCCATCGTGGAACGCAACCGCTCCCTGCTGGAGCCAGGGCTTGAGAATCTTACCATCAGCAACCGTTTCCATTTTCAGATGGATGCGGCGGGTGTCGAGATGCTCGCCCGCACCATCGACCTCATCTACGCCGACCAGCCGCCCGACATCCTCGTACTCGATCCCTTCCGCAACATCTACCAGCCGGGATTAAGCGGCGGCGACGTCAACGCTGACCTCATGGCGTTCTTCCGCGAGCGGCTGGAGAAGTTGCTCGCGTCCGTAGGCCCGTGGACAGGCCTGATACTGGTGCATCACACCAACAAGATCACCGGCAGGATGCTGGCGGAAGACCCGATGGCGGCGATCTCGGGTGGCGGTGCGATCCTCTCCTATCCCTCCGCGCTCACAGTAATGAGCAAGATCGAGCATGAAGAAACGCATGCCGTCAGCTGTTGTTTCGATCTCCGCTACGGCCCAGCACTTCCTATCGCAACTTTCCTGCGCGACGAAACCGGCTGGCATGAAACTGGCCGCCACGACATGCGGATCGTCCGCCAGTGCTGGGGCGAAATGAATGATCGGGAACAAGCCCGCAAGCGCCTCGCCATCCTGGAATTTATTTATGAGGAAGCGCGCGAAGGCAGACTTTATAACGCGGAATCGCTTTGCGATACGCTTGCCGGAAGCAAAGGACTCGGCTCGGGAAAAACCATCCGCGCGTTGGTGAAGCAGTATGAAACCCAAGGCTTCCTGCGCTTCATCGGCAACACGCGGGCGGCGGAATACGGCCTGCCGATGACGCGCTCCCGCCATGGCTATCTCTGCGTCGAGGGCATGAAGTGCGACGCGGCTGGCGACGAGCCTGCACTACCCTACCTCCCCACCCATTACCGCTG
>JAHFPR010000211.1 GCA_023269645.1 Alphaproteobacteria bacterium
TCCGGCATGGCGTGGGCGGTGACGGCGACGATGGGTGTGCGGGGCCGCGCCTCCTCTTGCTCCAGTGTACGGATGGCGCGCGTGGCTTCGTAGCCGTCCATTTCCGGCATCTGGCAATCCATGAAGATCATATCGAACCGCTCCTCCCGGAACCGCGCGAGGCATTCCCGCCCGTTCTCCGCCACGATGGTATGGCAACCCAGCACCCGCAAATTCTGGGTGATGACGATCTGGTTCACCGGGCTGTCCTCCACCACCAGCACGTGGAGCGGAGGAAGCGAAACGGATACGGACGAAGGCATATGGAACTTCCCCACAAACAACTGGCAGTTGATATTATGAAAATAATACAACTTTGTACAGTGTATATTTCGGGAGGAGCAAGGATGAAAAAATGCCGGATAGAAAAGGTGATGCCACGAAGGGGTTGCACGGCGGAAAGCAGGGGTATATAGTGCTGGGCACGCCGCAGATTTATTATTAAGGAGATAACGCACCATGAGTAATTCGACTACAAGATTCCTGGTTTTCCTGGTATTCGTGCTGGGCATGGGCTTCGCCTCGGCGATGACCTACATCGCCATCAACAAGGGCAAGCCGGCTGTGGAATCCGCCTCTGCCTCCGGCGCATCTTCCGGAAAATCCGGCGCGGACGAGAAAGCGGTGCGCAGCATCATGGATGCCTACCTGGAAGAGCATCCGGAAGTGATCGTGAATGCCTTTATGAAAGCGCGTCAGGCGCAGATGGCGAAGGACGAGCAGGATGCGGGAAAAAACATCGCCGCGCGCATGGATGAGCTTCAGAACGACCCTGCTACGCCCTTCACCGG
This sequence comes from Alphaproteobacteria bacterium, assembly GCA_023269645.1. Classification (GTDB taxonomy): domain Bacteria; phylum Pseudomonadota; class Alphaproteobacteria; order Rickettsiales; family UBA8987; genus JAHFPR01. Next base: position 831 of record JAHFPR010000211.1, read on the forward strand.
CAACCCCAAGGCGGATGTGACCATCGTGATGTTCTCCGATTATAATTGCGGGTTCTGCAAGCATTCCATGCCGGATATTATCGCTCTCCTGAAAGAGGATAAGAATGTGAGGCTTGTTTCCAAGGATTTCCCGATCCTCGGCGACCGTTCGCAGGTCAACGCCCGCGCTGCCCTGGCGGTGTGGGGTATGGACAAGGACAAATGGTTTGATTTCCATGTTGATATGCTGAAGGATACCCCGCAAACGGATGATCAGCTTCTTGCTATGGCTACCAAGCACGGCATCGCTGCCGACAAGCTCAAGGAAGAAATGGCCAAGCAGAAATATCTGGATAGAATCCAGGCGAACCTGCAGCTCGGCCAGAATATCGGTGTGCGCGGTACGCCCGCCTTCGTGATCAACGGGGATTTCCTCCGTGGCGCGCTTGATCTCCAGACCCTGAAGGCGAAAGTTGCTGAAATCCGCAGCAAGGGTGGCAAAGGTGGGGAGAAGCCCGCCGAGAAAGGCGCGAAGGGTTAATCAATCCACTGCATCTGCGTCGCCCACACGTGTGGCGGCGACCCACCATTTCGGGCGGAGCTTCGCAAGGTGCTCCGCCCCTTTTTTTGCCTTTTCCCCGTGATCGAACAGCGCGAAACAGGCCGATCCGCTGCCGGACATCCGCGCGAGCCTGCAGCCGGGAAGCTGCTCCAGTTCTTTCAGCACCTCGCCGATCATCGGCGCGATTTTCAGGGCTGTCGGCGTGAGCGCATTATGCTGTAAGGCGAGCCACGCAATGAATTTTCTGCTATCCTCCAGGGCAGCACGCAGTGCCCGCTCCTCCACAGGTTCAGCGGAAGGCGGAATGCCCGCGCCCTGCTCGCCGTGATACACTGCGCGCGTATCCACCCCTGTGCCGGGATGGGTGAGCACCGCGTAAAGTTCCGGAAGCACCAGCGGTTCAATTTTCTCCCCGATACCCGTGACGCGCGCCGCCCGCCCCCGCACACACACCGGCACATCCGCGCCGAGTGCCAGTGCCAGTTCCGCCAGCCGCTCCACGGAAAGATGGAGATTCCAGAGCCGGTTGAGCAGGATAAGCACCGCCGCCGCATCCGCCGACCCGCCCCCCAGCCCCGCGCCGGAGGGAAGGTTCTTTACCAGCCGGAATGTTGCGCCGCGCTGCACTCCATAGCTATCCGCAAGCAGCCGCGCCGCGCGCAGCACGAGGTTATCCGCGTCGGAGGAAAGGCCGCGCGCCATCGCACCCTCCAGAGCCAGCCTAAGCGTTGCATCCGGGCGGGTTTCAAGCTCGTCCGATGCATCGCGCGCGAAGGCCATGATGCTGTCGAGCAGATGGTAGCCATCTGCCCGGCGGCCTGTGACGTGAAGGTACAGATTGATTTTCGCAGGCGCGCGCATTCCGGCTTTCCTCTTTGCTTACTTCTCCGCCCCTGCCTGCGGTGGAGGAGAAAACAGTGCCCCCCCTCCTGCGGGAGAAGCATTCGGCTATATCACTGCGCCAGGGCAATCGGGGCTACGCCGTCGCGCAGTTTCTGCTCAATGGCGGTGCGGTCTTTCGGCTCCGGATTGCAGGCGAGTGCCCGCTTCCACTGGTAAGTCGCCTCCAGCCTGCGGCCAAGCTGCCAGTAAATATCGCCGAGATGGTCGTTGGTGGTGGGGTCGTAGGGCATCAGCGCGTTGGCGCGCTCCAGGAACACGAGGGCTTCCGTGAAGGTTCCGAGCTTGTAGAGTGCCCAGCCATAACTATCGAGGATATGCGGGTCGGTGGGGTCTCTGGTGACAGCCTTCCGCAGCATTTCCTCCGCTTTATGGACATTCTTGCCCAGCAGCAGCCAGCTATAACCCAGGTAGTTCAGCACGGAGGGCTGATTGGGCGAAAGGTTCAGTGCCTGATAGAAATCCGTTTCGGCTTTATCCCAGTCGCCCGCCTGCTCGTAGCAGATGCCGCGCGCATAATAAATCGCCCAGTCCGATTCCGAGGATTTTCCGCCAAGCCGCTCCAGTGCCCTGGTATAAATCTCCGCCGCTTCCTGGAACCTATCTTCGGCAAGCAGCATATCGCCGAGGATCAGGAACGGCTCAAAGCGGCTCTTTTCGCGGGTGGCGAGGGCGAGGAGCAATTGCTGCGCGGCCTCTTTGTTTCCCAGGCTTGCGTATTCCTGCGCGATGCCGGTTTGCGCCCGCCAGTAAAGCCGGGACGTGTCGGGAACAGTCTGGAATGCGGTGACGGCATCCTGATGCAGATCCATCCCCGCCAGAATATGGCCGAGCAGAAGCTCCGCATCCTCGAAGGCGGGGCAGAGTGCGAGTGCCATGCGCAGGTACATCACGGCGCGGTCGGAATCCTCATCCCGCTGGCCGCGCGCCGCCATTTCAAACAATGCTTCGGCCAGGCCGAGCTTCGCCTTGTCTGTGGTGCTGGATTGTGCAGAGAATAACGGATCGCGGTAAAGATAGGAGGGATCCTCCGCCACCCCTGCCGCGAGGATTTCATCCGCCTTCGCCGTGTCGCCGTGGGCGCGGTAGAGCCACGCCGCCAGATCGAAGAAGCGGTAGGGCACACCGCTGAAGT
>JAHFPR010000053.1 GCA_023269645.1 Alphaproteobacteria bacterium
TGGATTGATGCTGCTATTGAAAAAATCTTCAGATACAGGATAAAAACGTTTGTTCATGGCTAAACCTCCTCGTGGATAAGGAACTATACCATAAAAAATAATTAACTAACAGTGGCTAGGGCGATCCATGCAGCAACGCATTCCTTGCAAAATGGATGCCCCTAGAATTTGCTGCGCAAATTCAGGGCATGACGGTATAGCTATTAGGCCGCCTTTTCCCACTTGCCGTCATCATCCTGTTTTCAGTAGGTGCGCGTGACGCCGGGGTCGGTCTTTATAGTGCTTCCAGACGGTTCTTAGTCATCGTTACCTCTCTGCCCCATATTCAAAATCACCCATCTTCTATATACCACCATCAGCGATATAGCTACACAGCAAATAGCCGACGCCACCGGGAAAAGCACGGTGGTAAACGAGTAATGCTCCAACCCCGCTATCGCAAGGCAATTGCGCAGCACGATGAGGCCGAAGAAAGTTGCGTGCTCCTCATAGGGTTTATACCATGCCTTACGGAACGTCGGGCCGCAGCCCAGCACATCGGCCAACGTTAGCAGCACCACTGCGGTAAGCGGATCATCGGTGAAGTACCAGAGCGGCAGTGAGATCGCGGCTAGGGTAAAGAATACGCGATCCGCACGCGTGATGCTCTCATCCGCCCGCGCGCAGTGCGCCAGCCACGCCACATAGAGGCTGATAAGCCCGGATATACAGGTAGGCCATGCACCCGCGCCGCCATCGCCCGCCAACTGCGCGAAAAACACGATGAAGGTGGAGGCTCCCCAGATCACCCATGAGAATACATGGGGTTTGGTGGTACTCCGGCGTATCGAACGTATATAGGGGAAATAGGCAATGAAGGTCAGCGCGATAGCGGCGATGCTCAACAGTTCCCTGCTCACGCCGCCTTTTCCCACTTGCCATCATCATCCTGTTTCCAATAGGTGAGCGTGACGCCTTCCTTCGTACCGTAATTCCGCCAGCGCGCGCGGGCGGCGGTGACGGCGGCGGCATCCCCCCCGTCGAAAATATCCAGGCAGCGCGCGAACTTGCCCACGAACTCCGGCTCCACGCCACCGACCGTCACCAGCATTTCTGCATTGTTGGGATTTTCTTCCCGAAGCGTAAGATACACGGGTTGATCCGCCTCATGCCCATCCTTCGCCGTGCCGTGCGGGATGAACTTGATGGTGGAAAATGTCCACAGGAAGCGATCAATCACTTGAAGCTGCTCGTCGTTCGCGGCCAGCAGCACCGCGCGCTGCCCGCCCTCCAGCACTTTCAGCAAAAGCTGCGGCAACGCCTTCTCAAACGGCGTGGCGGTGAGATGATAGAATCGGATTTCGGTCATGGCGTTGCTCCCTTGCATTTCTCTATTACATACGCGATGAACGCTCCAGCAACATCAAAATCGGTAGCGCGCTCAAAATCCTTGAAACCCGGTCGCCGATTTGCCTCCAATACCAGCGGCTGCGCCCCACGGCAACGTATATCCACGCCGGTAAATTCCCGGCGGAGGATTCGCGCAGCACGCTCGGCAATAACCTGCATCTCCGGTGCTTCAGACATCGGATGTGCAATCACTTCCTCGTTAAGTTCAAAATTAGTACGGAAATCACCCGGCTGCGGCTTGCGCGAAACATATACAGGCAGCGCACGATAGCCTATCACCATCACCCGGTAATCCACGAAAGCATCAAGAAATTCCTGAACCGAAGCCTCTCCAGGCTTATAGTGCATCACCCTTTTGCGAAGTTCAGGCTCGGAACCGATTTTATGAACATATCGCCCCCGTGAGCCGTAAGTACCTTTAACGACACAGGGATAACCGAGTTCATCGGCAAAATCCGCCATCTGGTTCGGGTCGGAAAACTGACGGGTGCGAGGTACAGGAACACCTCCCGCAGCAAGCATGATATAATCGTGCATCTTGCTCATCGCATAGCCTTCGTCGGTCAGGCTTTCATCTATCACAACCTTTCCTGCCTCACGGAACAAGCGCGCCAAAGTGATGGTTTCGGAAATGAAAGGCATGAAAGAACGCACTACCAGCGCATCATAACAGGATGCAAGATTCCGTCCTTCGGCAAAAACTCCGATATGCGTTCCATCAGCAGCCAGGTTCAAATCATATGCATCAATGGAATCCACATGAACACCAAGCCGCGCCCCCGCTTCCTTGGCGCGACTGACGATCCAGGGATCGCCTGTCTCGAACCAGAGGATTTTCAGTGGCATTGTCATTCCTGGGCAGGCGGGAATCCATCTATCCACCCATCCGCCTGCTGCAACATGGATTCCAGCTTTCGCTGGAATGACGGATCATTTCTCATAATACTCTTCCACAAACTTATCCAGCAGGCGCACACCGAACGCCGTCGCGCCTTCGGGCACTAAATCCAGTGGCTTGTTCGCCCAGGCCATGCCCGCGATGTCCAGATGCGCCCAATGCACATCATTCACGAAACGCTGGAGGAACTGCGCCGCCGTGATGCTGCCCGCGCCCTTGGCGTTGCTGATATTCTGCATATCGGCGGCCTTGGAATCAATCTGCTTGTCGTATTCCTTGCCGAGCGGCAGCCGCCACAGGCGTTCGCCCGTCATCTCACCCGCTTTGAACAGGCGCTCCGCCAGCATATCGTTGTTGGAGAACAACCCGGCCTTATGGTTCCCCAGCGCAATCGTTATCGCGCCCGTGAGCGTGGCGAGGTTCACCATGAACTGCGGCTTGAAGCGGCTTTGCGTATACCACAGCGCGTCGGCGAGCACGAGGCGGCCTTCCGCGTCCGTATTCAGGATTTCCACCGTCTGCCCGGACATACTGGTGACGATGTCGCTGGGGCGGGTGGCACTTCCGCTCGGCATATTCTCCACCAGGCCGATAACCCCCACCGCGTTCACCTTTGCCTTGCGGAGTGCCAGCGCGCGCATCACGCCTACCACCGCCGCCGACCCGGCCATATCGTATTTCATATCCTCCATACCCTGCGAGGGCTTGATGGAAATACCGCCGGAATCAAAGGTCACGCCCTTGCCGACGAACGCCAGCGGCTTATGGGTTTTCGGCGCGCCGTTCCACTGCATCACCACAAGCTGGGATTCGTTCACGCTACCGTGCCCGACTGCCAGAAGTGAACCCATGCCGAGTTTTTCCATCGCCGCCTCGTCCAGCACTTCCACCTTCAGGCCGACATTCTTGAGAGTTTTGCAGATGGCCGCGTAGGATTCCGGATAGAGCACATTGGGTGGCTCGGAAACCAGATCTCGCGTGAGATAGACGCTGCTCGCCACAGCTTCATAGCGCGTGTATTGCGCCTTCGCGCCAGCGATATTTTCCAGCGATATATTGAGCTTCGTGAAAGAAGGCTTATCGTCTTCCTTCTGCTTCGTGAAATATTTATCGAAGCGGTAGCTGCGGAGGTTCACCCCCTGCGCGATTGCCGCCGCCGCCGCATCCGGCTTCAGGCTGAAAATATCCTGCTCGATCACCAGCGTGGCTTCCTTCACCCGCTCGCGGTTCAGGAACACGCACAGCTTGCCGCCGAGTTGCTGCGCCTCAAGCTCCGCCGGAAGCGCATCTTCCTTATCTTCTTTCTTGCCGCCGCCGATGCCGATAAGCACGATGCGCTCCACCGTTTCTCCACCGCAAAGCATGGCAAGGCATTTTCCCTTCTTTCCCTTATAATCCGCAACTTTGATAGCTTTGGAGATCGCCCCTTTGGCGGAGTCATCCAGTGCCTTCAGCTTGCCGGAGAGTTTTCCGCTCTCGGCGATGGGGAACACGATGGTTCCGGTTTCCGGTGTTTTCAGTTTGGCAAACGTAATTTCCATAACTTCCTCTGATTAGTGATTGGTAATTCTGTCATTCCAGCGAAAGCTGGAATCCAGCCTTCTTAAAAAGAACTTTTCTGCGCCGCAGACGCGACGCACTGGATTCCAGCTTTCACTGGAATGACAAAACACAAAACAAGTTGTCACCCCCGCGCGAACGCCCTACACTATTGCCGTATTCTTCGCAACTGTCCATAGCCTAACGCAGATGAAACCACATTTGCCGCATTACATCCGCTATATCTCCGCGCGCATTGCGGGGCCGATGCTGCTCACCTGCATGACCCTCACCGGAGTAGGCTGGCTGATGCAATCGCTGCAGTTCATTGAATATATCGTGAACCGGGGGCTGGATGTCGGCACGTTCTTTTACCTCACCGGGTTGATTCTCCCCTCTATTCTCTGGGTGATATTGCCGCTCTCGCTGTTCATCGGTACGCTGTACGCCTACCACAAGCTCACCACGGAAAGTGAGCTGGTGATTCTTTCCGGTGCTGGCATCAGTGTGCGTGATCTGATGAAACCCGCGCTGCTGTTCGCCGGAATCGTCACGCTGCTGAGCTACCTCGTGGGGCTATACCTGATGCCGGCCTCCTACCGGGAGTTCAAGGATATGCAGGCGTTCATCCGGAATAACTATGCCTCGCTTTTGTTACAGGAGGGCGTGTTTTCCTCGCCAACCAAGGGGCTGACCGTGTATATCCGCGAGCGCGACGACGACGGCACACTCCACGGGATGCTGGTGCACGATAGCCGCGAGGCAGGAAAAACCATCACCTACATGGCGGAGAACGGCGAACTGGTGCAGGGCGCGAACGGCCCGCATTTCCTGCTGGAAAACGGCAACCGCCAGGAAATAGATCAAAAAACCGGGGGACTTACCCTGCTGGATTTTGACCGATACGCGCTGGAGCTTGCCCTGTTCAGCACAGACATCAACCAGCATCGCTGGCGGGAGCCTCAGGAACGCTACCTCTCCGAGCTTTTCGACCCGCAGGATTCGGAACCGCGCTTCCTGCAGCGGTTGCGTGCGGAGGGGCATCACCGGATCACCTGGCCGCTGTTTAACATCGCGTTGGCAGTGCTGGCACTCGTCCCCTTCATGACCGGGCAGTTCAGCCGCCGCGGGCAGGGAAAGAAAGTCGCGGGAGTCGCCGTGCTGGCACTGGGTCTTATCATCTGGGGGCTGACCCTCACCAGCATGGCCACCGGAAACGCGCTCTTTGTCCCCGTGATGTACCTGACCGTTATGATGAGTGGCGGCGGCATCTATTATTTCGTGGTGAGAAGCAGCGGCTCGCTCCGCGTCCGGCGGAAGTTCCCGGACATTTTCGGGCAGTTGCGCCGCACTCCTGCGGGAGGCGCGTGATGCGGCTATCCCTCACCCTTTCGCTTTATATCATGCGGCAATTCCTGCTTTCCGTGTTGCTGGTGTTCTGCGTGTTTGGCACATTCATTTTCCTCGTCAACGTGCTGGAGCTTATCAAGCGCACCCACGATCAGAACGTCCCCTTCGCCATGATACTCCAGATGGCACTGCTGAAATTGCCGCAGGTGGGGCAGAAAGCACTGCCGTTCACCGTGCTGCTCGGCACGGTGCTCACCTACACCCGCTTCACCCGCACGCAGGAACTCACCGTGATGCGCTCCGCCGGGGTTTCTGTATGGCAGTTCCTTATGCCCGCGCTGCTTTCCGCATTCACCCTGGGCGCGCTGGTGATTTTCGTGCTCAACCCGCTTTCCTGTGTCATGCTCACGCGCTTTGAGCGGCTGGAAAATAAATACCTGCACGGGCGCAACAGCTTCGTGGATATATCCGCTGACGGCATCTGGCTGCGCCAGAAAACCTATACGAACGGCAGGGTAAAAAGCGAAACCATCCTTCACGCACAGCGTTCCGGCAGCCTGGACAACATCGAAATCAGCGATGCGGTCATTTTTGTATTCGCCATCACTGAGAATGCCGAAGGCAAGCGCAACTACCGCTTCGTTCAGCGCATTGATGCGAAACAGGGCAGCCTGATGAACGGCTTTTGGCGGCTGGGCAATGTGATTCTCACGGATACGAAAAGTGCCGCACGGCATCATAATGAATATTTCCTGCCGACCGATTTGACGGTGAAAGACATCAACAACAGCTTCGCCACGCCTGATACCATCTCCTTCTGGGCACTGCCGCACTTTATCTCCATGCTGAAGAAATCCGGCTTCTCGGCACTCTCCCATCGGCTGCACTGGCACACGATTCTCATCAGCCCGCTGTTCTTCATGGCGATGGTATGTTTCGGCGCGCTGTTCTCGCTGCGGCCTGTGCGCCAGGGCAAAACGGGGCTGTTAATTACCGCTAGTATTCTCTCCGGCTTTCTTATATATTTCCTCACCAATCTGGTATCCTCGCTGGGGCTATCGGGAACGATGCCGGTAGTGCTGGCCGCGTGGGCTCCGGTGGCCGTATGTATGCTGGCGGGGGTTGGGTTTTTGATGCATTTTGAGGATGGTTGATGCGTACTTCCACGGCACTGAAATATGCGGGTCTGATGGCCGCAATCCTCCCCGCCACCACCCTCACCACCAGCATTCCCGATGCGAACGCGCGGCAACGCTCCCTCGTCAAGCATCCGGAAAGCTACGCCACCGGGCAGACGGGGGTAAAACCTCCGAAATCCACTGGTGAAGCCACGCCGCAGCCTGATGCAGCACCCACACCCAAAGCGGCAGAAGTGGAAGCGGATGAAATGCAATACCGGGAAGCGGATGCCATCGTCATCGCCAAAGGCAATGCCACCATCCATTATGATGACCGCACCCTGCTCGCCGACGAAGTCACCTATAACCAGAACACCCGGCTTATCACGGCAAGCGGCACAGTGAATCTGAAAGACGCGCCTGGTAATTCCTTCTTCGCTGATCACCTTTCCGTCAATGATCAGCTCACCGCCGGGGAATTCACCCATATGAACGGCAAGCTGGCTGATGGCGCGCTGATCGCCGCTGATAAGGGCATCCGCCAGAGCAAGGATGTCACCGTGCTGGAGAACGCCGTTTATTCCCCTTGCTCCGTCTGCCCGCGCGAGCATAACGGAAAGGCACTGTGGGCAGTGGCCGCAGATAAAGTCACCCTTGATGATGCGGAGAAGCGCGTCACGTATAACCACGCCACGTTCAATGTGTATGGCATTCCGGTGATGTATACGCCGTATTTCTCCCACTATATGCCCGGCTCCGGAAGGCAAAGCGGCTTCCTGATCCCGACCTACAGTCACATCAGCACACTGGGCAGCACAGTTTCCATGCCGGTCTACCTCAACCTTGCGCCGAATATGGATGCCACCCTCACGCCCATCCTCACCAGCAACGAGGGCCATATCCTGAGCGGGGATTTCAGGCGGCTTACCTCCAACGGCGCATTTGAACTGGGCGGCAGCATCACCAATCCGGTGGAACTTAACGGCGCGGGGCAGCACATCAACGGCCACGAGCTGCGCGGGCACGTGGAGGGCGCGGGACTGTTCCACCTGAATGATTTATGGAGCTGGGGGTTCGATGGCAAGCGCGCCTCGGACGATACCTACCTCCAACGCTACAAATTCGGCGATGAAACCGTGCTCACCTCCCGCGCGTTCGCGCAGAAACTCGAAGGCAATAACTACCTCGGCGCACAGACGATTTCCTTCCAGGGGTTGACCGCCTCCAGCAATGCGGCCACCTCGCCGCTTATCCTGCCGCTGCTCAGCGCGCATTATGAAAAGCCCACGGAATTCCACAACTCCCGCATTACACTGGAGAGCAACGCAATGGCACTCTCCCGCGATGTGGGGGTGGATAGCCGCCGCTTCTCCAGCACACTCGGCTGGGTGATGCCATATGTATCAGAAGGCGGGCATTTGTTTACGCTCAAAACAAGCCTGCGCGGGGATGTCTATTCCGTTTCCAATGTGGTGACTCCCGGCGGCACGGTAGAGGATGGTGGTGTCGGTCGGGCGATTCCGGAAGCGCAGCTTAACTGGAGCTTCCCCCTCGCGCGTTCGATTGAAAGTGCACGGGTGTTCATCGAACCGCTGGCGGATTTTATCGCCAGCCCGAACGGTGGCAACCCGGATAAAATCCCGAACGAGGACAGCCAGCAGACCGAGCTTTCAGACATCAACCTGTTCAGCAATAACCACTATACGGGGCTGGATCGGGTGGAGGGCGGCTTGCGCACTAACTATGGCTTCCGGGGAGGCGTGAACCACACGCTGGGCGCGGTGGATTTCCTGCTGGGACAGAGCTACCGCACCAAAGAAGATAAGAATTTCACCCCTGAAACCGGGCTTTCCCAGCAATTCTCCGATTACGCAGGGCGGGTTTCGGTGAAAAAGAGCCATGCTGCGGTTACCTACCGTTTCCGCGCGGATAAGGAAAATTTCACCCTCCACCACAATGAAATTGACCTCAACATCAATTACGACAGGGTTTCGGCGGGCATAGGTTACGTGGCCGTGAATGAGAACAATAACAATTTCAATAGCAAGGAAGCTACGGGCAATCTGCGCCTGAAACTTGTGGATGGATGGTCGTTCACCACCAGTGGTCGCCGCAACCTCAAGGATTCCACGGGTCTGACCGGCAGACCGGATGGGCAGTGGATTTCTGCCGATGCCGGGCTGGTATTCGAGAATGAATGCCTGAACCTCGCCACGGGCATCCGCCGCGATTTCCTGACTGACCGCGACATCCTGCCCAATACCAGCTATATGATCCGCCTCTCCCTGAAAAATATTGGAATGTAAATCGAACCGTAACGGGAATCATGCGCACCGTTATTTTGCTTTTTCTATTGCTCTGCATCGCCTTGCTGCCTTCCGGCGCGGGTGCGCAGAACGTGTCTATCGACGCCGTGGTCAACGGCGAAGCGGTCACCACGCTCGCACTGCAGGATCGTGTATCCCTGATGCTCCGGACTTCCGGCATCAAGGATTCTCCGGAAATTCGCCAACGCATCAAGGGGCAGGCACTGCAGATGCTCGTCAACGAAATGCTGGAGCACCAGGAAGCCGACAATCTCGGCATCACCCTGGCCAAGCGCGACCTGGCATATGCCGTGGCGGAACTGGAAAAGCGCAACCATCTTCCGCCCGGCGGCCTGCGCAAATTCCTGAAACAGCATGGCGTGGAAGAACACGCCTTCTCCTCGCAGCTTAAAGCACAGGTGCTCTGGAAAAAAGTGCTGGTGCGCAAGGTGCAGCCGAGGATTACGGTCAGCGATTCCGAAGTGCAGGAAATGATGGCACGGCAATCTCCCGGCGGAAAGGCCGCTTCGGAAATCTATCTTTCCGAAATCGTGCTGCCTGTCCTGCAGGGACAGCAGAAGGAAACCGAGAGCCTGGCCAACCAGCTTGTGGAGGAAATTCGCGGCGGAAAAAGTTTCGCCGACATCGCACAGCAATTTTCCAGCGGCAGCACGGCGGCAAAGGGTGGCGTAGTCGGCTGGATAAAAGAAGATCAGCTTCGTGGCGCGCTGCGTGAAGCCGTGAAAAAGGCAGAAGCGAACAGCGTTCTGCCGCCCATCCGCACGGAGGAAGGCTACCATATCGTCAGCATCGGGGATCGCCGCAGTCGCGCCACCGGCAACAGCGATACCGCCGAAAAAATCACCCCGGACATCGCCCGCGAGATGCTCGCAATGGAAAAAATCGACCTGGAAGCCAAGCGTTACCTGAAACAGTTGCGGGATAACGGTTTCATTGAAATAAGGCTGTAGTGAATATCCCCCTGAAAGAAGCCATCGCCGCCCTTCCGCCGCTGAAGGAAAGCCTCCGCAGGCATGGCATCATCACCAAGAAATCGCTCGGCCAGCATTTCCTGTTCGATCTCAACCTCACTGATAAAATCGCCCGCAGTGCTGGGAATGTATCGCACGCCACGGTGCTGGAAATCGGCCCCGGCCCCGGAGGCCTCACGCGCTCCCTGCTTTCCTGCGGGGCGGCGCGCGTGGTGGCGGTGGAGCGCGATGCCGCCTGTATGCCGATATTGCACGAACTGGAAGCCGTCGCCGGGGAACGTCTACGCATCGTGGAGACCGACGCGCTTGCGCTGGATGAACGCGCCATGTTCCGGGAACTCGGCATCACGCCCGGCGATCTCCGCATTATCGCCAACCTGCCCTACAACATCGGAACCGAGTTGCTGTTCAAATGGCTGGAGCAGCCGGAACTGTTCAGCACCATGATCCTCATGTTCCAGAAAGAAGTGGCGGATCGCATCGTCGCCGTGCCGGGATGCAAGGATTATGGCCGCCTCGCCGTGATGACCCAGTGGCACTATGCCGCCGAAAAACTGTTCGATATTCCGCCGGAAGCGTTCTTCCCGCCGCCGAAAGTGCATTCCTCCGTGGTGATGCTGACTCGCCGCCCCGCGCCGCTGGCGGAAGCGAACCGGGAAGTGCTTTCGCGCGTGGTGAAGGCCGCGTTCGGCCAGCGTCGGAAGATGCTGCGCGCCAGCCTCCGGCAGATCAGCGATCATCCCATTGCGTTGCTGGAGCAGGCGGGGATAGACCCCACGCTGAGGCCGGAAGATATTGATATTCAGGCGTTCTGTTCGCTGGCGCGGGTGGTGGCTACTCTGTCATCCTGATTAGCCAGCGCACCCGTCGCCGTCAGCGCAAGAAACAGTGAGGCGATCCACCAGTTCTGCCACACGCCGAACGCTGTCATCCCTATCGTGAGGTAGGCCACCAGCAACGCCATCCACACCGCCTGCCGGGTGGGTGAGAGGCCGCTCTGCAGCACCCCTTTCAT
>JAHFPR010000054.1 GCA_023269645.1 Alphaproteobacteria bacterium
CGAATTCCCCGGTGAGAATCCCCGCTACGCTGCCATCCGCATTATAGAGAACATCCGCCGCCGGAAAACCGGGAAAAATCTGCACACCGATACTTTCCGCCTGCGCCGCCAGCCAGCGGCAGAAATTCCCCAGGCGGATGATGTAATTCCCGTGATTACGCATCTGCGGCGGGATGGGCAGCTTGAAATGCTGGTCGCCGCGCCCGCCGAGCAGCAGGAATTTATCCTCGGTAACAGGTGTGTTCAGCGGCGCGCCTTTTTCTTTCCAGTCGGGGATGAGTTCGTTCAGCGCGGTCGGCTCCAGCACTGCGCCCGCCAGCAGATGCGCGCCCACCTCCGAGCCTTTTTCCACCACGCAGACGGAAATCTCCCGGCTTTCCTTAAGCGCAATCTGGCGGAGGCGCATCGCAGCGGATAACCCCGCCGGCCCCGCCCCCACGATCACCACATCGAACTGCATGGATTCGGTCATTGCGCTTTTCCTCCATATATATAGTATCAAGTGTACAATGAAGTATGCCGAAGCGAAAGAGAGATATATGGACAAAATGGCGCAACTCGAATGGCAGATCTCAATGGGCGCGGATGAGGCACTGGAGGATGCGTCGGTGAACAGGCTTGCGCCGAAGGTGAAAGCGGAAAACGCCGCTGTGTCGGTTGCCGTCACTCCACCAGCAGCGAAACCCGTGATGCAAGAAGACACACAACCCTTTTACGGCTTCGCGGAACCGCCTGCTCCGGCCATGTCCCCTTTGGCCATGCGTTCCGCGCCCGTCGCACCGCAGATTATCGCCTCGCCCACGGAGGCGATGCTGAAGGCACGGCAACTTGCCGATAGCGCAAGAACGCTCGCAGAACTTCGGGATGCGGTTAAAAATTTCGACGGGCTGGCCATCTGCCGCACTGCCACCAACACCGTGTTCGCGGATGGCAACCCCGAAGCGCAGATCATGTTCATCGGCGAAGCACCGGGCGCGAACGAGGACGCGGAAGGCATCCCCTTCTGCGGTCAGGCGGGGCAGCTTATGGATACACTGGTGAAATGGATCGGGCTGGATCGTCGCAAAAATATCTACATCAGCAACACGCTGTTCTGGCGGCCTCCCGGAAACCGCCGCCCCACGCCGGAGGAACTGGCGGTCTGCAAGCCGTTTGTGGAGAAGCACATCGCGCTGGTGAATCCGAAAATCCTGGTGCTGTGGGGAGCGACCGCCACCACCGCGCTCCTCGATAGCAAAATCGCCATCACCAAACTGCGCGGTACATTCCACCACTATACCAACGGGTATCTTGGGCAGGAAATTGATACGCTGGCCGTATTCCATCCCTCGTATCTGCTCCGGCAGCCCGGCCAGAAACGCGAAATGTGGCGGGATTTGCTGGTGTTGCAGGATTTTATTCGGGAGAAAGGGATTGTGGTTTAAGTACGTCCACACCTGTCATGTTGAGCGAAGCGAAACATCTCCTGATATGGCGGGGGATTCTTCGCTTGCGCTCAGAATGACAAGAACGTGCAGGATAACAAATCGTGATATAAATATCACTTCGTATAGCTATCTGATTTTACATAAAATTTTACGCAAGTTTTTCGTTGGAAATCATTACTCATTTCGTAATATATGCTGAAATGAGTGGCCAGTCCGTTCGGAATATGCGAATTTAAGCCGTTGTTTTTAGGGTGGAGGTGCGCTAGTGTATCTGGCAAGCCTTTTTTGTTACGGGGTTAAATTTTTCAAAAAATGAGGAGGATTACGATTATGGTACAAAAATCATTGAAGAAACGAGCGCAGGCGCGCCGACAGGAGCGCGGCTTCACCCTGGTGGAAATGTCCATCGTGCTGGTGATTATCGGGCTGATCGTGGGCGGTGTGCTCGTAGGGCAGGATCTGGTAAAGGCCGCACAAATCCGCGCGGTGGTATCGCAGGTTCAGCAATATGACGCAGCCATCAACACTTTCCGCGGCAAGTATGACTGCCTGCCGGGGGATTGCGCCAAGGCTACAACCTTCCTGGGATGCCTCACGGGTACGCTGGGTGGCGCGGGATTGCAGTGTAATGGCAACGGTAATGGCAGGCTGGACGATCTGGCGAACATTGCCACACCGGGTACTAACACGCTTGCAGGTGCTTTCAACGGCGAATTGCAGGCGTTCTGGTATCACTTGAGCCTGGCTAACATGGTTGCCGGCCAGTATATTATTACCACAGGTGCGGCAGTAACCGGTGCAGCGGTAGATACGCAATATCCTGCAACCAAGCTGAAGAAAGGTGGCATCATCGCAATGAGCGAAGGTGCAACGGGTATCTGGATGGTAGGCGTTTCTCCCGCGCTTTCCGGGTATACGGCTGCGGCTGCCAACTTTATCACAGGTACGGGCGCGAACAACCTGACGGCAACCGAGGCATATGGCATTGACAACAAGCTGGATGATGGCATGGTGAATACGGGCATGGCGTATCATGTGCGGGCGAATGATGCGAACGCCCTTACTGCCATCGGGGTACAGGCTGTCGTGCTTACCGGTGCGGCTGGTGCAACGTGCTGGGCGGCAACTCCGGGAGCGGCAACAACTCCGGTGGATTATCAGCTTTCCAACCAGAACAATGCCTGCACACTCCGCATCCGTATGCAGGGTTCTTAATCGCAGGATGACTTAAGTGATTTTGAAGGGCTGCTCCACACGGGGCAGCCCTTTTTGCTTTTATGCGTCATTGCGAGCGGAGCGAAGCAATCCAGCCGTGCCATGCAGGAAGGTTCTGGATTGCTTCGCTCCGCTCGCAATGACGAAATAAATTCTTCCCCATCACCCCTTCCCTGCGCTAAACTCCCTCCATGCAAAACGACTCTCCGCTCATCTGGGTGCTGGCTGATGACAAGGCCGGGCATCGCCATCAGGCACTCGGCGTGGCGCAGGCACTCAAGCTGCCTTGCGTCACGAAACAGCTTGCCTACACGCGCCTGGCCGGGCTTCCGAACTTCCTGAAATGTGGCGCGCTGCTTGGAATCACCCCGGAAACGCAGAAACTTCTTACCCCCCCCTGGCCGGATGTGGTGATTGCCGCAGGCCGACGTACCGCGCCGGTGGCGCGCGCCATCAAACGGTGGAACAAGGGAAAAACATTCCTCGCGCAGCTGATGTGGCCGGGCGCGCCAGTGTGGGGGTTCGACCTTATCGCTGTGCCGGAACATGATGGAATAGCCGCTTCCGATCTGGTGATTACCACGATCGGCGCGCCGCACCATCTTGCGCCCGCACTGCTGATTCCCGCGAAGGAAGAATGGCAGACGGTGGTGGAGCATCTTCCACGCCCGCGCATCGCTGTGCTTGTCGGCGGCACGGTGGGAAAAAAAGGCGAGTTTACGGGTGATGAGGCCGCGCATATCGGCTATATCGCTTCCCGCATAGCAGGGCAGGCGGAGGGATCGCTGCTGGTGAGCACCAGTCGGCGAACCCCGCCGCTCGCAGTGAAGTGGCTGAAGGAAAGCATCGCCTGCGCACACACCTGGTATGAATATCAGGAGGGCAGCCCGAATCCGTATCTCGGCTTCCTCGCCAGCGCGGATGCGATTATCGTTACCGGGGATTCCGTTTCCATGTGCTCCGAGGCGTGTTTCATGGGCAAGCCGGTGTTCATCCACGTACCCGGAAACCTTCCCGCAAAACACCGCAAGTTCCTCGACCACCTGTTCGCGGAAGGCTATGCGCAGCCTCTGCCGGAGGGAGAGGCACTCCCCGCAGCGGAATCCTGGCAGGGCAGGGACGGCAGAAAACTCGATGAGGCATTCGGCGTGGCGGCGGAAATCAGGAAGCGGCTAAATAAGAAAAATGAAGGGTGAAGTGGTTGAACTTCGCCGCAAGCGCGCTTATATATAAGCATCAACCCCACACCAACCAAGGAGCACCAGATGGCTGTACTCGTAGGCAAGGAAGCCCCGGATTTCACCGCAACCGCCGTGATGCCGGATAATAGTTTCAATGATAAGTTCAACCTCCGCAGTTTCCTGAAGGGAAAAACGGGTGTGCTGTTTTTTTATCCGCTGGATTTCACCTTCGTGTGCCCTTCGGAAATCATTGCGTTCCATAATAAAATCAAGGAATTCAAAACGCGCAATACGGAAGTGATCGGCGTTTCGGTGGATTCGCATTTCAGCCATCTGGCGTGGAAGAATACGCCGGTGGAAAAGGGCGGCATCGGCAATGTGCAGTATCCGCTGGTGGCTGATCTCACCAAGCAGATCGCGCGCGATTACGATGTGCTCACCAACAACGCGGTGGCGTTTCGCGGCACGTTCCTGATCGACAAAAAATTCACCGTGCGCCATCAACTGGTGAACGATCTGCCGCTTGGCAGATCCATCGAGGAAGCCATCCGCATGGTGGACGCGCTGCACTTCAACGAGGAAAACGGCGAAGTCTGCCCGGCAGGCTGGCATCGCGGCGAGGAAGGCATGAAGCCGGATGCCGAGGGCGTTGCGGGGTATCTGAAGAAGAACGCATCGAAACTTTAATTACACCGTCATCCTCGCGCAAGCGGGGATCCAGTCTAAGCCGCGTCTGCGGCGATAAGGCATTTTGCGGCGTAGACACGCCGCTGCTGGATTCCCGCCTTCGCGGGAATGACGCGGGGGGATGCCAGAGGCAGCGGGGTATTCAGGAGTCGGTTTATATGGAAAATAATCGTCAGAAAATATCCAACGAAGCGGTGAATGAAGCCTACCAGATGGCAAAAAAAGTCTATGATGGAGAACTCCGCCAAAAAGATGCGTTAAAACATATTCATATGAAGGTATCTTCAGCAAAGGATTACATTGGTAATTTTAAGCAGATGCGCCAAGGAAAAGCCTATGGTCGTGGATTCAATGCCTACTCAACAGAGCATTATCTAAAAAATATTTATAAAGACTATGGCTCGGAAGGCCTGGAAATAGCTTTGGTTGCAGTAAAGGAGCATTCTACTTACAACAAAAGTGCTGGAAAAAAACCTCTAGAACTATACGCCAAATACCTTCAAATTCTGAATGATGATAAGCGTACCAAAAACGAATACCGCCTCCCCGAAGAAGTAGAACTCGCAATAATTCTGAAAGA
Organism: Alphaproteobacteria bacterium; assembly: GCA_023269645.1. Lineage (GTDB taxonomy): Bacteria > Pseudomonadota > Alphaproteobacteria > Rickettsiales > UBA8987 > JAHFPR01. The sequence goes on from JAHFPR010000054.1 coordinate 5,091, forward strand.
AGGATCAGTCAGGCAAATTACTATCAATGCCTATGAACGCAATCCGAAGGCGCGGAAAAAATGTATAGATCATTATGATGCTAGATGCAGCATCTGTGCGTTTGATTTTGAACAGGCCTATGGGGAAATGGGAAAGGGATATATACACGTTCATCACATAGTGGAAATTTCTACCATCGGTAAAGAATATGAAATAGACCCCATTCAGGATTTAAGGCCAGTTTGCCCGAACTGCCATGCCATGCTGCACCAGAAAAAACCTGCCTATACGCCTGAAGAACTAAAAAGTTTTGTTGTTAGGCCTTAAAACTTGGAACCCATATGACCACACACCGCACTAAAATCCTCATCCTCGGCTCCGGGCCTGCCGGGGCGACTGCTGCGATATATACCGCGCGGGCGAACCTGAAGCCGATTCTGGTGCACGGGATGCAGCCGGGCGGGCAGATGACCATCACCACGGATGTAGAGAATTATCCCGGCTTCGCAGAGGCGATTCAAGGGCCGTGGCTGATGGAGCAGATGGAGAAACAGGCCGTCCATGTCGGCGCGACCCTCATCGCCGATACCATCCTGGAGGTGGATTTCTCCAAACGTCCGTTTACTCTGAAGGGCGATTCTGGCGATACCTACATTGCGGATGTGGTCATCATTTCCACGGGCGCGCAGGCGAAATGGCTGGGGCTTCCGACGGAGGAAAAATACCAGGGCTACGGCGTTTCCGGCTGCGCCACGTGCGACGGATTTTTCTTCCGTGGCAAGGAAGTGCTGGTTATCGGCGGCGGAAATACGGCGGTGGAGGAGGCACTGTTCCTCACCAATTTCGCCACGAAAGTTACGGTCATCCACCGGAGGGATAGCTTCCGCGCCGAAAAAGTGATGCAGGAACGGCTGTTCAAGCATCCGAAAGTGGAAGTGATCTGGGATAGTGCGCTGGAGGAAGTGCTGGGCACGGAAGACCCGCGTGGGGTTACCGGCGCGAAGATAAAGAACCTTAAAACCGGGAAAATAACGGAGCTGAAAGCGGACGGCATTTTCATCGCCATCGGCCACAAGCCGAACACGGATATATTCAAGGATACCGGGCTGGAAATGGATAAGGATGGTTACCTTGTCACGAAGCCCGGTACACCGAAAACCGCGATTAAAGGCGTGTTTGCCGCCGGGGATGTGCAGGATAAAACCTACCGCCAGGCCGTCACCGCCGCCGGAACCGGCTGCATGGCCGCGCTGGATGCCGCGCGCCTGCTGGAAGAGGAAGTGGCTTAGCCGTTCGTTTTTTGAGGCTGTTCCGCATTTTCCCCTTGCCTGGAAAGCACTTTTGCACTAGCTTCTGCTCCCTTCCAGGGACTTGTGGGGCTATAGCTCAGCTGGGAGAGCGCCTGCATGGCATGCAGGAGGTCAGCGGTTCGATCCCGCTTAGCTCCACCACCCGTTTTGCCCGCGCCTTCGGCGTGGTATTGCAAAACGGAGTGTCCCCCGTAGCTTCAGCGAAGGGGGACTGGTTCAAATGCCACCCAGTGAAATGTTATAGTCGTCATGCCAGCGCAGGCTGGCATCCCTGTTGCCGCAAAGCGGCTTCGTTGCTTTGCAATGAGATGGATTCCCGCCTTCGCGGGAATGACATAGTAGGATATTAGGATATAGTGAAAGAAACATTGAAAGAGGTTACAGCAGGTAACAAATGAAACCCTCCGCCGCCAAGAAAACCTCTCCCCAACCTGCTTCCTCCGCGCAGCGTGAGCAGATGAAAATTGTCATTGTCGGCCATGTGGATCATGGGAAATCCACGCTGGTGGGGCGGCTGTTCCATGATACGGGCAGCCTGATGGATGGGAAATACGAGGAGATCAAGGCGCAGTGCGAGCGTCGCGGGATGCCGTTCGAGTACAGCTTCCTGCTGGATGCGCTGCAGGCCGAGCGCGACCAGGGCATCACGATTGATACTACGCAAATCTGGTTCAAAACTGCCAAGCGTGATTATGTCATCATTGATGCGCCCGGCCATAAGGAATTCCTCAAGAACATGGTTTCCGGCGCGGCGAATTCCGAGGCAGCACTGCTGCTGATTGACGCGCATGAGGGCGTGAAGGAGCAGTCAAAACGGCATGGTTATCTGCTGCACCTGCTGGGCGTTTCGCAGATTGCGGTGGCGGTGAACAAGATGGATCTCGTGGGCTATTCCGAGGAAAAATTCCGCGCCATCGAGAAGGAATACCGCGCCTACCTCGCCAGTATCGGCGTCACGCCCACCTATATCATTCCCATTGCGGCACGGGAAGGGGTGAATATCGTATCCTGTCATCCTGAACCAAAGGCGAAGGATCTCAAGTCACGGATTGCGGAGGGAGATCCTTCGGCTTCGCCTCAGGATGACAAAATGCCCTGGTACACTGGCCCCTCCATCCTCGAAGCCCTCGATCATTTTACGCTTAAGCCCAAGGATACCGAGCTTCCGCTGCGCTTTCCGGTGCAGGATGTGTATAAGTTCGACGAGCGGAGAATTATCGCGGGGCGCATCGAAAGCGGGAAAATCCGGGTCGGTGATACGGTGATTTTCTCGCCCGTGAACATGAAGGTGAAAGTGAGCAGCATTGAGTGGTTCGACCCGGCAGGCCGCCTGAAAGAACCGCCGCAGGAAGCCTTCGCAGGGCAGAGTGTCGGCATCACGCTTTCGGAGCAGATTTTCGTGGAGCGCGGGCATATCTGCAGCCATGAGGAAAACGCGCCCTCGCTCACCAATATTTTCCGCGCCAAGATTTTCTGGCTGGGAGGCAAGCCCATCGAAGTTGGCAACCGCTATGTGATGAAGCTCAATACCTCTGAATACAAGGTGGAGGTGAAGGAAATCGAGCGCGTGGTGGATACGGGCGATCTCACGCTTTCGGAGAAAGCCGCGCGGGTGGAAAAGAATGCCGTGGCGGAGATTGTGCTCCGTGTGCGTGGCCTCGCGGCACTGGACGAGTTCGAGAAGAACGCGCAAACCGGACGCTTTGTTCTGATGGAAGAGTACCGCATCCAGGGCGGCGGCATCATTGATCTTAAGGGCTTCCCCGATCAGCGCGTGAAGGGCAGGGCGAAGGGAGAAAATCTGGTGGCGGTGGAAACGCGCATTGATCCGCGCCGCCGCGCTATCGCCAACGGGCATAAGGGTGGGGTGCTGTGGTTCACAGGGCTTTCCGGCGCGGGGAAAACCACGCTGGCACTGGAGTTGCAGCGGCGGCTGTTTCTGAAAGGCTATCAGGTGTTTATGCTCGACGGCGATAACATCCGCCACGGCCTGTGCGCCGACCTCGATTTTTCTCCCGCCGGCAGGAAGGAAAATATCCGCCGCGTGGGCGAAGTGGCGGCACTGTTCGCGCAGGCGGGAACCATCGTGCTGACGGCGTTCATCGCGCCCTACAAGGAAGACCGGGATCGCGCGCGGGTGGCGGCGGGAGGCGAGTTCCACAGCATCTATGTGAAGGCGGATGTGGCCACGTGCAAAAAGCGTGATCCCAAGGGACTTTATGCAAAAGCCGAGCGCGGGGAAATCAAGGATTTCACCGGTGTGAACGCTCCATATGAAGCACCCGAAAATGCCGACCTTGTCCTTGATACCACACAATTTTCCGTGGATGAATCCGTGGCAAAACTGCTCGATTACGTGGAGCGGAACCTCGTGCGCCCGGTAGTGGATATGGAAGAGGCCGGGCCGAGTATTTGATGCGTGTGTGAAGCGACATTGTCTAATAAAGGTAGATTTCCCCTCACCTTGAGGCCTTTGCATACCGCGTCATAAAGACGGGGTGGCAGTGCAGCGTATCTATCTTTATTAGACAGTGCCGTGCAAAGCATAGACCACTTGCAGGGCGTACTTTTTTCTCTTATGTATTAAGCCCTCCCACATCGCAACCGGGTTTTTTATATTATGCGCCGTCATATCGAACGTACACTGGAACGGGGTCTGTTCGCCAGCCGCTGGCTGATGGCTCCATTTTACATTGGGTTGGTGATTGCGCTGGCGGTGCTGTTATCAAGTTTTCTTCGGGAATTGTTGTATTTCTGCCTTCACATTCCAGTGCTAACGCAAAACGATGCCGTGCTCGGCGCGCTTTCGCTGATTGATCTTTCGTTGGCGGGAAACCTGCTGGTGATCGTCGTTTTTTCCGGCTATGAGAATTTTGTATCCAAGATGGACATCGGCGATCATGAGGATCAGCCGGAATGGATGGGTACGGTGGATTTCTCCACGTTGAAACTCAAGCTCATCGCCTCCATCGTGGCAATTTCCGGGATACATCTGCTGAAAGTGTTTATGGACATCGAGAAAGTGTCGGAGCGGGAAATCCAGTGGATGATTATCCTCCACCTCGTTTTTGTTGTTTCTGGTGTGCTGCTGGCCTTGATGGACTGGATCGCTTCGAGCGCGAAGGCGATAAAGAAAAAATAAGTCGGTGGGTTACAATGACATTACGTTTAACACATAACCTTACCTTCCCCGATCTCTACGCCCGCGATGGGCTGGTGAAGCTGGATGCCGCGTTTGTGGAGCATCTGAAGGCGGCGGATGTGGCACTGCATAATAGATTCGTGGAAGCGCGGGTTTCCTGTCACCCTGAACGCAGTGAAGGATCTCATGCTGCGGGGGATCCTTCGCTTGCGCTCAGGATGACACAAAAAGACGAATCCAACCTTCTCATTGAACTCGCGCCGCACCTGGAAGCCTTTATCGCGCAGCTTTTCGGCATTGAAAAGGAGGTGAAGGCACTGGCGTTCGTACATAACGCGCTTGCGGATGTGTATTTGTGCAAGCGGATTTTCGTGCAGCGGCGCGCGCCAAAAATCTGCACGCCGGAACAGGCGGAAGTACTGGATGGCGAGGCACTTGGTACGCAACTGGAAATGATTTTACAGGAGCCACTCACGGAAAAATCCTTCGCCGCCCATGTGATGCAATGGGTGGATGGCAGCAAGGGAACGACGCTCCCCGGCCATGAGGATAAGGTGGAACTCGCCGGAAAATATGCGGCCTGGGCACTGTTCAGCGCGGCGGGGAAGAAAAAGCATAAGCCGGGTGTGCTGTTCAAGCAGCCGCAGAAACTCGATTTCGAGAATCTTGTTCCGCTGGAAACAGAAGTGGTGGACGGCATCACCATGAAACGCATGGACGCGCACCATCTACGGGAACGGCAGGGCTTCAAGCTCACCGATGCAGGCGGCTCGCTGGAGCAGATGCTCGACCACGCGAATTACTGCATTTTTTGCCATAACCAGGGCAAAGATTCCTGTTCTAAAGGCTTGAGGGAAAAGCCGGATGAGCACGGCAAAGCGTCCTTCAAAATCAGCCCAACAAAAACAAAGCTGGCGGGCTGCCCGCTGGAGGAAAAAATCTCCGAGATGAACACGCTGCAGGCGCAGGGTGTGCCGCTTGGCGCGCTGGCAGTAGTGACGGTGGATAACCCCCTGTGCGCGGCTACAGGGCATCGCATCTGCAAT
>JAHFPR010000212.1 GCA_023269645.1 Alphaproteobacteria bacterium
AAGCGAAGCTGCGAAGGCACTGGTGCTTGCCGCGAAAGCCGCGAAGCTCTGCCCCGGCTTCCTGCCTGCCGTGCTGCTTGCCGCGCAACTTGCAGAGGTGAAGGGGGATAAGCCGAAGGCGGCCATCCTCATTGAGCGCGCATGGCCGCTTGCCCCCGCCCGTAAACTGGGAGAACTTTACGCAAAAATGCTGGAGGGTGAAAAGCCGAAAGCGCGCATCAGGCGCGCGCTGAAACTGGCAGCGTTGAACCCGGATCATCCGGAGAGCCATCGCGTCATGGCACTGGCGCATCTCAGCCTGCAGGATTATGTCGCCGCGCATAATCATGCGGAACTGGCCGTGGCGGAGGGGGAAACCGCCTCCCTGTGCGAGCTTCTGGCGCAAATCGCCGAAAAATCGGATGCACCGGGCGCAAAGGAAAAAGCCGGAAATTGGCGGAAACGCGCAGAACGCGCCGCGCCCGATCCCGCCTGGGGCTGCACTGCCTGCGGTGCTGCGGCAACGGAGTGGGATCCGGTGTGCCCCTCCTGCCAGGCCGTAGATAAGGTGACGTGGAGAAATGCCCCGAAATCAGCCGTCAAATACGTTGCTTCCTAAGCACACAATTTTTTGAATATCCTGCATATGGCAAGCGTCAGCCATAATTGCAGAACATCCTTGTTTTTTCCTTTCAGTATTTTTAATTCCCAAAGCCCGCTCTCCCGCTGGTGCTCGATAAACCATTCCAGGGCTTTCTCTATCTGCAGCTCGTGTTTTGAGAACCCCAGAAGGGACAAGCTGTCCAAGGCTGAGATCAAATCCGTATACCAGAAGGGAAACGAAAACCTTAGCCAGTATTCGGGGGTAGCCCTGTCCGGATAATGATCTTTTTTGAACAACTGCGAGAGGAGTAATTCCCCCGCTTTCCTTGCCTCTTTTGACTTTTTATAGGTCGGGTGCACGGCAAAAGCGCGCAAAACAACCCCGGTGACCATATGCGAAAAAGGCCTGGACGTGTCGGCCTTTATTGTCTTGAAGCCGTTTGAAATGGTGTCAATGCCGCAATCCTGTGTTCTGAAAGGGATAGCCCAGCCGCCATCTTCTTGGCGCACCTCAATCAACCATGTAAAAACTTTCCTTATGCGCACATCACTTCCGTAACCTGCCTTGATGAGCAGTTCTGTTATGCCGGCAGAGTAGTTGGGGCTATATTGATTGCCGTAGATACCTCTGAAATCCCCCTCCGGGGTCTGGAAGGTAAAAAGATACTCCGCCGCTTCCTGAATCGCGGGATGCTTTTTATTAAGCCCGAACTCCTCAACCAGAATGCCGAGGTTTCTGTATGTCTCAAACTGGTTGTAGTTTTCCTGCGTGCGAATACCATCCCTTACCCCCGGATATATCCAGGATCCATCCGGCTGTTGTTTCCTTACAATCTTTTGCGCTTCAGGAAGCTGCCATAAATCCTGCACCGCAATGGTTTCACCCAGCAAATCTTGCCGCACAAAGGACGCAATCGGTATATCGCCATACTCCAGCAATGTCGGTATGGGATCATGTGTCAAACCAATGAGCCACTTCTTCATTGGCTATTTTTAGGGGATTTTGCTTTTTTTCACCAGCCAATAGTAAGAGGAAAAATGCATGGCTGTTCTCATGGTAACGCACCCCCTCCCTCCCCCTTTTCAGGGGCAAGGAAGGGGCGACAAGCATTCTGTCCAAATGGGAATGCTAGTAGGTGAAGCGCAGGGTCAATCCGAACGTGTTGAGATGGCGATCTCCGCCGAAAGAAAGGAACAGCTTGTCGAACTGCGCCTTGGGGTCGCGCTTGTTGTCCATCAGCATGGTTTCCGCCACGTAGCTTGAACCTTCCTTGCGGAGGAGCAGCAGGTGTTCGGTGCGTTTGCCGGTTGTGCCGTCTTTGGATTTGCTCACCAGGCGTATCCCGCCGTAATGCTGGGATTTTTCTCCGCCCGAATCATAAAGCGAGGCTGTGCCGGAAGCACCCAGCCTTGCGTTGGAAACATAATGTACGCTGGTTCCGGTGCAGGCACTCACCAGGCTGCTGGCCGCCGCAAGGAACAGGATGGCGGAAAACCGTAAGGCTCCGCCCACCCTCACAGGGAGTAGGAGCCTCAGCAGTTGTGCGCGTGTCATAACTATTACCTCGATTTTTATACTAACACAAAATTAAATGGTTTGCACGAGAAATCTGCATTTTTTCGCAGAAACCTGCGGGTTTCATGCTGCGCCGCACGTTCAGGCGCGATGCAGCAATCCGCTATCGTCTTCACAAAACTGCAAAAAATCCCCTTCTCTCCGGTGTTGTGCATTGCGCCGCACGTTCCGAAAAACAGGACAAAGCCGGTGTGCAGGACAAATTCCGCCGGATGCACACCCCTCTTGCACCGCGCCGCGAAGGGGGTTATAAGGGCGGCGTAAGCGGCGCGCCTGTCATCCTGAGCGCAGCGAAGGATCTCCCACTGCAGGGTATCTTTCGCTACGCTCAGGATGACACCGATTTCTGAACTCCGAACTCTGGATACCGACCCATGAACATCCACGAATACCAGGCCAAGACCATCCTCAAAAAATTCAACCTTCCCGTTCCTGAAGGCAAAGTAGCCTTCACTCCAGAGGAAGCACTGGCGGCGGCGAAATCCCTCCCCGGCCCGGTGCTGGTGGTGAAATCGCAGATCCACGCAGGCGGGCGCGGCAAGGGCAGGTTCAAGGAAGCCCCGAACAGCGGCGGCGGCGTGCGGGTGGTGAAATCCGTAGCCGATGTGGAAAAGAACGCGCGCGAGATGTTGGGGAAAACCCTTGTCACACACCAGAACGCGCCGGAAGGCAATGTGGTGAAGCGGCTGTATATTGAGCAAGGCTCGGACATCCGCAAGGAGCTTTACATCAGCCTGATCGTGGATCGCGGCACATCGCGCGTTACGGTTATCGGTTCCTCCGAGGGTGGGATGGATATTGAGGAAGTGGCGCACAGCACACCGGAGAAAATCGTCACCGTGGCGATTGATCCCGCGAAAGGATTGACGGAAGAAGATGCCGCAACCGTAGCAGCCGGCATCGGCGTGAAGGGCAGGCAGGCGCAGCAGCTTGGTGAGATTCTGGGCAATCTGCACACGGCGTTCTGGGCGACGGACGCAAGCCAGATCGAGATCAATCCGCTGGCCGTGGTTGGCCCCGATGATGATCTCATCCTGCTGGATGCCAAAATCAATTTCGACGACAACGCGATGTTCCGCCACCCGGATATTGAGGCACTGCGCGATAAGGACGAGGAAAACCCGTTCGAGCTTCGCGCCAAGGAGCATGAGCTTTCCTACGTGAAGATGGAAGGCACGATCGGCTGCATGGTCAACGGCGCGGGGCTGGCAATGGCAAC
>JAHFPR010000213.1 GCA_023269645.1 Alphaproteobacteria bacterium
GCTATTGAAAAAATCTTCAGATACAGGATAAAAACGTTTGTTCATGGCTAAACCTCCTCGTGGATAAGGAACTATACCATAAAAAATAATTAACTAACAGTGGCTAGGAATTATGGATGCGCCGGGGCAAGGTGCAGCCGCGCAACCTTTATCTTACCAACATTCTTTTCTGCCTGGGCGAGATCATACGCCACCTGCATACGCAGCCACGTTTCCGGCGAGCTACCGAACGCCTTGGAAAGCCGTATCGCCATTTCCGGGGAAACCGCCGCCTTGCCGTTCAGCACACGCGAGAGAGCACCACGGGAAACACCCAGCGCTTTCGCCGCGCCGGTCACGGAAAGCCCGACTGCGTCAAGGCATACGTCCCGCACCATCAGGCCGGGGTGAGTGGGGTTCTTCATTTTCATAACGCGCTCCTAGTGGTAGTCGGTTAAATCAACATCGTAGGCTTTGCCGTTTTCAAACCGGAAAATAATCCGATGATTCCGGGAAACGGAAACACCCCAAAAGCCTTTCAGGTCGCCCTTGAGCGGGTGGAGGGAAAAGCCCAGCACGTCCACATCCTCAATCATTTCAGCTTCACTCAGCAAGGAAAGGAAGTATTCCGCCTTACCCGCTATATCCGGCCTGATCTTGCTGCGGTCGCCATCGTGAAAAAGCAGCTTGAGTCCTTTGTGCCGGATGGTTGCGATCATGGATAAAGTGTACTGCTATGCGTTACACTTGTCAAGACGATATGAAACGAGGTGAAACAGCATGAAAGCGGATGCAATGGGAGGAATTATAGCAGGGCTTATGTATTTTTTTGTATATTAAGGGGCGGATGCTGTTTTATCGCTGTTCTGAACTGACTAAGGTTGCCGTTGGCATCACTCACAAGAAAAATTCAAGGAGAATTTTATGAACAAGGAACAAACCGCCGGTATATTCGAGCAGATCAAGGACGAAAGGGCGGAGCGACTCTATAGTGTTTCCAAATAATATTCTTACAGAATATTATTTGGCATACGCTGCCTCCGGCGCGGAAAACCAACTCTTTCGGAGTTGGTTTTCATAGTATGCCAGATAAAAATGTAAGATTTTTATCGGGTATGACTATAAAGGGAACACGGGCGATGGCGGTGAGACTACCATCATTGTGAGATAACCTGAACCATCATTCACGCCAGCGGATTGCAGAGTGTTTTTGTTTATGGTATAGACAAAAACACTCTGTTTTTCCTTAATAGAAGGAGTATGCATATGCTGCACTATGTGATTACTTGTATTGGGAAATGTATTAGTGAATATATGGAGGACAGTGCAGAAAAATCAGTGCGGCAGCCAGCCGCTTATTCCCAATTAACACTTGCATCTGCATAACTCCATGTCCCTCAACTCCTTCGGCCATATCTTCCGCGTCACCACCTGGGGCGAAAGCCACGGAGAGGCTATCGGCTGCATGGTGGATGGCTGCCCGCCGAACATCCCCTTGAGCGAAGCCGACATCCAGCCCCACCTCAACGCACGCAAGCCCGGCCAATCCAAATTCACCACACAGCGGAAGGAATCGGATACGGTCAGCATTCTTTCCGGCGTGTTCGAGGGGAAAACCACGGGTACGCCCATCGCGCTCATTATCCGGAATGAGGATTCGCGCTCGAAGGATTACGACGAGATAAAAGATAAATTCCGCCCTGGCCATGCGGATTACACCTACCTGAAGAAATACGGCATCCGCGACCATCGCGGCAGCGGACGGGCAAGCGCGCGGGAAACCGCCATGCGCGTAGCGGCGGGCGCGGTGGCGAGGAAGGTGCTGGCCAGCGAGTTCGGTAAACATTTCACGCTGCGCGGCGCGCTGGTGCAGATGGGCAAGCATAAAATCAACCGCGATAACTGGAGTTGGACGGAAGTGCCAAAAAATCCCTTTTTCTGCCCCGATCCGGCGGCGGCGAAAGCATGGGAGGAATACCTCACCTTCGTGCGCAAGCAGGGTTCCTCCATCGGCGCAGTGATTGAAGTGGTGGCTTCCGGCGTTCCCGTGGGGCTTGGCGCGCCTATTTATGGCAAGCTGGATGCGGATATTGCCAGCGCAATGATGAGCATCAACGCGGTGAAAGGCGTGGAGATCGGCACAGGCTTCGCGGCAGCGGAACTCACCGGCGAGGAAAACGCGGATGAAATGCGGATGAAGGGTAAAAAGGTGGCATTCCTCTCCAACCAGGCGGGCGGGATACTGGGCGGCATCTCCACCGGGCAGGATATTGTGGTGCGCTTCGCCGTGAAGCCGACCAGCTCCATCCTTACCCCGCGAAAAACCGTGGATATTTCAGGCCATGATGTGGAAATCGTCACCAAGGGTCGGCACGATCCGTGCGTCGGCATCCGCGCCGTTCCCGTGGGCGAGGCGATGCTCGCTTGTGTGCTGCTGGATCATTATTTATTGCAGCGCGGCCAGTGTGGAAAATAAGGTGTGTGGGGAATAAGAAAAAAATCAGGAATAAATCACTACCGCGAAATAGATCGCTTTACCCAGTGCCACTGCGGGAATAAACATCCAGAGACGTATTTTAAGTGCCCCGGCTACCCCCGCCAGCGCGGATTCCACCGCCATTGCCGCAGCAGGAATGAGCAGCCGCACCCGCAGCGCGCCAGCCACCAGTGCCAGCGCAGATTCCGCCTGGTCGAAAAACCCCACAAACACCCACGCCCATGCAAAGCGGTTTGCGAAAGTCACGCATTTGGTATGGCGCGCGGCATATGGCCTGAAAAATTTAGCGTTCTGTACCGCCAGCACCAACCCTCGCGCCAGCAGATAATCCACCAGAAGTGCCAGCACGGAAGCCACAGTAGCAATCGCCAGCAGCACGGCTCTGTTATAGCCACCGTAATAAAGCATGACGCTCAATACATGGCTGTCGTGAGGGAAGATCGCGGTCAGAAAACTATCCCGGAACAGAAGCCAGTAATTTTCCAATAGCGCGTCCATCATGCAGAACCTTGCTAGTTCTTCCGTTCAAACATATGGCGTGCAAGGTCGCGGAGCGGATCAGCTTTTTTATCAAACACATGGAGATGCGCGATCGCCTGAGTGGTAAGAAGTTCCGCCTGCATCCGGGCTTTTTCAACGCCCATGATACTTACATATGTACCTTTTTCCTCGGATTTGTTCTGCCGCCCCTCGCGTGCTTCCGCATCCAGCAGATCATCCGTAATCTGATAGGCCAGCCCCATATCGTTAGCATAGCCACGCAGCGCATTCCGGGGCTGTATGGCTGCCTTGCCGAGGATTGCTCCCGCTTCGCAGGAGATGGCGAAAAGTGCCCCGGTTTTCAGGCGTTGCAGCCGCGTTATCTGTTCGAT
>JAHFPR010000055.1:0-9395 GCA_023269645.1 Alphaproteobacteria bacterium
TTCGCGGCTTCATACGCGACCCACACCCCCGTCGCTGCTCCCAGATAGGAGATAATGCCGATGGTGGCATACTTGTCTGGGCTGAATCCCCAGACGCCGACGACCAGGAAGGTAAATGCTAACCCGGTCAGTATCCAGATTACCGGCGCGGCAGCGAAGGCGAGGAACTTTCTCATGCGGCAGCACCCCTTTCCTATTAATAACCGCGTGAAAGGCGCTGATGCAACCTCTCCCCGTCTCATGGGTGATCTCGGCATCCTCTACCTTTGCTTCGGAATCTGAAATCTTCTTCTTGTCCAGCTTCTCGGCAATCACGCGGGATTTCGCCAACCCCAGTTGCAAGATGTCGGCGATAGCGGCAATGTCGTATTTCTGGCTGATCGTATCCAGGCTCCCCTGTTCGCACTCTACGACACGCACGGCGGTCTTGAGACGCTTCGCCCGACCCGCCTCCTTGCAGGCTTCCTCCAGGCGGGATAACTCTGCGGTCGCCTTGTCCAGATCATTTTGAAAGTTGGTGACGCGCTGGCGCTGACTGCGCTCGAATTCATAGCGTTCTTCATCCCTGTTGCGCTCTTGCGCCTTGTTCCACTCGTCCATGATGTAGTTCTCGCTTGAGGGAGAGGAAAGCGGAATGGACGGCCTCAGTATCTCAGAGGGATTGACCATCTGGACGCGTGGCTGCCGCATAGAGTCATCTTGCTGTTCGCAGTCCACGACGTTGCCGTTGACCACGCAGCGCGTCTTTACTTGCGCGTGAGCAAGGCTGGGAAGAGTGAGAAGAAGTACGAGGATAGCAAGCTGTCGCATGGCCGTCTCCAGGGTAAAGTTAAAAACAAAACGGCCACCAGTTTTACAACTGGCAGCCGGGAGTTTATAACCGCAACTGAACGGCGCGACGCTTTTGGCCGCGAGGCTTGGACATAACGCCGCCTTCCGGCCATAAGGTCGGAAAGCGACATGATGTTTCGATCCATGTCAGACCGTCAGTTGACAGGGTTATAAAGCCCCGGAACAGCAACTTGCCGTTCACTCGCCATTATCCGCTCTCCACATTAATTATCAAGGAAAGAGTGAGAAGATGTTTCCATTGCCCGATTCTGTAGAGGTATACCAGGGTGGAGCAAAAGGGCGGGGGCATCTATTGGCGCGGAGAAACGCGCTTCGGCAGATTCCCTTCCTGTCGCCGGGAAAGAGGTATATAGAGGGTAAGCATAAGGGAATATATGTTGGAGGTGTCCTCCACGTTACTCTCTGCGGGTTCCAGAGCTTTCGGAGAGTATCAAACTTGGCCGTGGATTGCCTGTCACTGAGCCGGAATGTGGCCAAAACGAGCCAAGATTAACCAAGGGTATTCCCCACAAGGATTTATGCTGGTTTCAGAGCTTTCCCTCCCGTTGGCGGGAGGTTCAGACTGAGCCGGGGATGAGCAGGAACTCGACAGAAACTATCCAAAAGTAACCAGGATATCTTCGGGGAAGAGAGAGCGCGCAGAGCGACAACTTTACATCTTTTTTACAGCACCCTTCCCACTTTATACACTTCCACTACACAGGCAGGCATAGGCTGTAACTGAACCTTAGAGGATTCGGTTATGGACGCTCTTTATTTGTTGCTCGGCATGGGATTCTTCCTTTTAAGCCTCGGCTTCGCCAGTTTCAGCGAGAAGCTGCTGGGCCAGGAGGAATAGCATGGAACCGTTCCTCCTTCTTTCCGGCATCGTGGCCGCCGTACTTTTCATTTACCTCATTATCGCCCTCCTCAAACCGGAGATATTCCCATGACTGGTATGTTCACCACCAATGGACTGCTGCAGCTCGGCCTGTATTTCTTCGTGCTGCTGGCCTGCGTGAAGTCGCTTGGCGGGTATATGGCTCGGGTGTATGGCGGGCACTCCGTGTGGCTAGGGAAGCCGCTTAGGCCTCTGGAGCGGCTGTTTTACAAGACGGCTGGGATTGATCCTGCCCGCGAGATGACGTGGAAGCAATACGCCACCGCCGTGCTGATCTTCAGCTTCGGCAGCTTCGCGCTGCTGTATGTGATCCTACGCTGGCAGTCGCATTTTCCACTCAATCCGGCGGGCATGGCGGATATCACCCCCGCCCTTGCTTTCAACACGGCGGCGAGTTTCATCACGAACACGAACTGGCAGAGCTACGGCGGTGAATCCACCATCAGCTATTTCAGCCAGATGGTAGGGCTGACCATGCAGAACTTCGCTTCCGCCGCCGTCGGTATGGCAGTGATGGTGGCGCTGGTGCGCGGCCTTGCGCGGAAGAATGCGAAGACCATCGGCAACTTCTGGGCCGACCTGCTGCGCGGCAACCTCTACATCCTGCTGCCGCTTGCAATCGTTTGCGCGCTACTGCTGGCAAGCCAGGGTGTGGTGCAGAATTTCGGTGAATACGTCAAAGCACCGCTGGTGGAATCCTTACAGATTGAGGAGAAGAAAGATGATAAGGGCGTGGTCACCCAAAAGGCGGAAACCATCATCGAGCAGACCATCGCTGTTGGGCCTGCCGCGTCGCAAATCGCCATCAAACAGTTAGGGACGAACGGTGGCGGATTCTTCAACGTCAATTCCGCGCATCCGTTCGAGAATCCTACGCCCTTCGCCAATTTTCTGGAGGTGCTGGCGATCCTGCTGATTCCGGCCTCCCTGTGCTACACGTTCGGCGCGATGGTGGGAGATAGGCGGCAGGGCTGGGCGGTGTTGGCTGCGATGACGCTCATTTTTGTGCCATTGCTGCTCTATTGCGTGACGCAGGAGCAGGCGGGGAATCCCAAATTCGCCGCGCTTGGCATTGACCAATCCGGCGGCAATATGGAGGGTAAGGAAACGCGGTTCGGTATCGTGAACTCGGCACTGTGGGCCTCCGCCACTACCGCCGCTTCCAATGGGTCAGTGAATGCCATGCATGACTCCTTCACGCCGATGGGCGGCTTCGTACCGCTGCTGCTGATCCAGTTCGGCGAGGTGATTTATGGCGGGGTCGGTTCCGGGCTTTACGGAATGTTGATGTTCGTGATTGTCGCGGTGTTCATCGCCGGGCTGATGGTGGGACGCACGCCGGAATATCTCGGCAAGAAAATCCAGTCCTTCGAGATGAAGATGGCTTCCGTCGCTATCCTCGTCACGCCGGCATTGGTGCTGTTCGGCACGGCGCTGGGGGTGATGACTGCGGCGGGTAAAGCAGGCATCGCAAATCCCGGCGCGCAGGGCTTCTCGGAAATACTCTACGCCTTTTCCTCTGCCGCCAATAATAACGGCAGCGCCTTCGGGGGGCTTTCGGCCAACACGCCATTCTATAATACATGGCTTGGCATTTGCATATTGTTCGGACGCTTCTGGATCATCGTGCCGGTGCTGGCGATTGCAGGCTCCCTCGCGGCTAAGAACAGCGTTCCGGCCTCGGCAGGGACGCTCTCCACGCACAAGCCGCTCTTCATCGCATTCCTGATCGGGACGGTGATCCTGGTGGGCGTACTTACCTATGTCCCCGCGCTGGCGCTGGGGCCGGTGGTAGAGCACTTAAACATGATTTCGGGGAAATAGCATGAACAAGAACGAAACCATCTACCGCATCAATCTCGGGCAAGCGATTCTCTCCTCGTTCGGGAAACTCGATTTCCGCACTCAGCTTCGGAACCCGGTGATGTTCGTGGTGTATGTCGGGAGCATCCTCACCACCATCCTCTATGCGCGCGAGCTGTTCCGGCCCACCGGTCACGAAGCGCCGTGGTTCATCCTGGCGGTGAGCGTGTGGCTGTGGTTCACGGTACTGTTTGCCAATTTCGCGGAAAGCATCGCGGAGGGACGCGGCAAGGCGCAGGCGGAGAACTTGAAAGCTTCCCGGCGAGATACGCAGGCCAAACGGCTTACATCTCAGGGAAAGCGCGACAAGGTTAAGCTGGTGGCTTCCACAGAACTGCGGCTGGGAGATTTCGTGCTGGTGGAAGCAGGCGATATGGTTCCCGGCGACGGGCAAGTGGTCGAGGGCATCGCCAGCG
The DNA here is from genome assembly GCA_023269645.1 of Alphaproteobacteria bacterium. Classification (GTDB taxonomy): domain Bacteria; phylum Pseudomonadota; class Alphaproteobacteria; order Rickettsiales; family UBA8987; genus JAHFPR01. The sequence goes on from JAHFPR010000055.1 coordinate 4,012, forward strand.
TGGACGAGAGCTCCATCACCGGGGAATCCGCGCCCGTCATCCGAGAGTCGGGTGGCGACCGGGATTCCGTGACCGGCGGTACGCGCGTGCTTTCGGATTGGGTGGTCATCCGCATCACTGCCAACCCGGGCGAAATGTTCATCGATAAGATGATCTCCCTGGTGGAAGGCGCGAAACGCCAGAAAACGCCCAATGAAATCGCACTCTCCATCCTGCTTGCCGCCATGACGCTCATCTTCCTGGTGGTGACGGCCACCCTGCTGCCTTTCTCCATGTTCGGCGTAACCACTTCCGGCCAGGGTACGGTTGTGAGCATCACGGTGCTGGTGTCCCTGCTGGTATGCCTCGCACCCACCACCATCGGCGGACTGCTTTCGGCTATCGGCATCGCGGGTATGAACCGGCTGATGAAGGCGAACGTCATCGCCATGTCGGGCCGCGCGGTGGAGGCGGCAGGGGATGTGAACATCCTGCTGCTCGACAAGACCGGCACGATCACTCACGGTAACCGGCAGGCGGTGGCGTTTATCGCGGCGGAAGGCGTGACGTTGCAGGAGCTGGCGGAAGCGGCAGAACTTTCCTCACTGGCGGACGAGACGCCGGAGGGGCGGAGTATCGTGGCACTGGCGCACGGCAAATACGGCATTACGCCTACCGACCGCGCGAAGCTCAAAGCGGAGTTTATCCCTTTCTCCGCAGAAACGCGCATCAGCGGAGTGAGGATTGGCAGGCGCGAGATTCTGAAAGGCGCGGGAGATGCCATCGAGAAGCACGCGGGTAAGATGCCCGCTTCCGCGAAAACCGCACTGGAGCAGATCGCCCGTTCCGGCGGCACGCCGATTCTGGTGGCGGATGGCAAACGGATTCTGGGTGTAGTGCATCTCAAGGACGTGGTGAAATCCGGCATCAAGGAACGGCTGGAAAATCTGCGCCGCATGGGGATCAAGAGCGTGATGATTACCGGCGATAACCCCCTCACCGCCGCTGCTATCGCTACGGAGGCCGGGGTGGATGATTTTCTCGCAGAAGCAAGGCCGGAAGATAAGCTCTGCCTCATCCGCGAGAAGCAGAAGGGCGGCGAGATGGTCGCGATGGTGGGCGACGGCACGAACGATGCGCCCGCGCTGGCGCAATCGGATGTCGCGGTGTGCATGAACTCCGGCACACAGGCGGCGAAAGAAGCCTCCAACATGATCGACCTCGATTCCGACCCCACGAAGCTTATCGAAATCGTGGAGATCGGCAAGCAGCTCCTCATCACGCGCGGGGCGCTCACCACGTTCTCCATCGCCAACGACGTGGCGAAGTATTTCGCCATCATCCCGGCGGCTTTCGCCAGCACCTACCCGGTGCTGATGGTACTCAACATCATGCACCTGACCTCACCCATGAGCGCGATTCTCTCCGCCGTCATCTTCAACGCCCTTATCATCGTGTTCCTGATCCCGCTGGCGCTCAAGGGCGTGAAGTACCGCCCGGCAAGCGCGGACAAGCTTCTACGCCATCACGCGCTGGTCTATGGCGTGGGTGGCATCCTAGTGCCGTTCGCGGGGATTAAGGTGCTGGATATGATGCTCACCGCCGTTGGACTGGTCTAGGAGGAATTATGATTACGCAAATGCTTCGCCCGACCCTTGCTTTTCTGGTGCTGTTCACCGTGTTGTTCGGAGGCATCTATCCGGCAATCTCCACCGTGCTTATCCAGAAGCTATTTCCCGCGCAGGCGGAGGGCAGCCTGATAAAAGACAAAGATGGTAAGGTGCTGGGTTCCGCGCTCATCGGCCAGAACTTTACCAAGCCGGAGTATTTCTGGGGCAGAATTTCCGCCACCAGCCCACAAGCCTATAATGCGGCGAATTCGGGCGGTTCTAATCTGGGAAGCAATAATCCGGCACTGCTCGATGCGGTAAAGGGACGCATCGCCGCCCTCAAAGCTGCCGATCCCGTTAATAAGCAGCCCATTCCGGTGGATTTAGTGACTGCTTCCGCCAGCGGCCTTGATCCTCACCTCAGCCCGGCTGCGGCGCAGTATCAGGTGTCCCGCGTGGCGAAGGCGCGGGGCGTACCGGAAGCTCAGGTGCAATCCCTTGTTGCCCGTTATACGGAATCCCGCCAGTTCGGGATACTCGGTGAACCACGGGTGAACGTGCTCAAGCTAAACCTCGCACTGGACGGGAAACTGGAGTAACACTATGGCATGACGGACTATAAGCGCCCAGACCCGGATATGTTACTGAAAGCCGCACAGTTCGAGGTAGGCGGGCGGGGCCGTGGGCGGTTGAAGATTTTCTTCGGCGCGTGTGCGGGCGTGGGGAAGACCTACGCCATGCTTTCCGCCGGACGCCAGAAGGCTCAGGAAGACGTAAAGGTGCTGGCGGGGATCGTGGAAACGCATGGCCGCCTCGAAACCGAGAAGCTGATCGAGCATATACCGCACCTGCCCTTACGGGAAGTCGAGCATCGCGGAGTGACTCTCAAGGAGTTCGACCTCGATGCCGCGCTGAAGGCCAGGCCTGACCTTATCCTGGTGGACGAGTTCGCCCACACCAATGCCCCCGGCTCGCGCCACCCGAAGCGCTGGATGGATGTGCAGGAGCTTCTGGAAGCCGGGATTGACGTTTACACCACCCTCAACGTCCAGCATATCGAGAGCCTGAACGACATGGTGGCGGGCATCACGGGCGTTCGCATGAAGGAAACCGTGCCGGACGGCGTATTCGACGCGGCGGACGACATCACCCTCATCGATATTCCTTCCGGCGAGCTGCTGCAACGCCTGCATGAAGGCAAGGTCTATACCACTGACCTCGGCAAGAAGCGCGCGGCGGAAAACTTCTTCCGCGAGAACAATCTCGTGGCGCTGCGGGAGATGGCACTCCGCCGTACCGCCGAGCGCGTGGATACGCATCTACATTCTGACCGGCATCCACAATCGAAGACACAGCAGTGCCGGGTGGCGGAGAAGATCACCGTCTGCATCGGGACGGACAGGCTCACCCCGGATCTGCTCCGCGCCGCCAAGCGGCTGGCGGGAGGGCTGAAAGCGCCTTGGGGGGCGCTCTATGTGGAGAATGCGCGGCACTTCCGCCTGAAGTCCCAGGACTCCCTCCAGGTGGAGAAGAATTTCCACCTCGCGCGGCAGATGGGCGGAGAGGCGGAAACGCTTTACGGCGACCGCGCCGCTGCCGCCATCATGGACTATGCCCGCGCCCACGGCATCACCAAGATCGTTATAGGCAAGCGGCACAAGGCGCGGGTGCGCGAATGGCTGGAAGGCTCCCTGGCGAATGACGTGATTCGCCAGAGCGGAAACATTGATGTGGTGGTGGTTACCGATGAGGGACAAAACACAGCCCCGCTTCCACCTATGCCCAAGGAACAAGGGACAATCTCCTGGCCGGATTATCTGTTCGCGATCTCCGCCACCGCCATCGCCACGGTGATCTCCCTGCCGTTCAAGGAGTCCCTGCGCCCGGAGAACTTCGTGATGCTGTACTTGGTAGGCATCATCCTTACCGCCGCGCGCTACGGCTGGAAGCCCTCGCTGCTCGCCAGCGTCCTCTCTTTCCTCTCCTACAATTTCTTCTTCACCGTGCCGTACTACACGTTTGCCATCAACGACATCAACGACCTGCTGACGGTGTTGTTACTTCTGGTAACAGGCATCATCGGCGGGATGCAGACTTCCAGGCTTCGCGCACAGGGGCAGTATTTCCGTACCAAGGAACGGAACACGGCGGCGCTCTACGCCATGTCCACCAAGCTCACCGCCACGCGGGGGAGGGAGAATATCACCGCCGTCATCCGCGAGCATCTAGAGCACGCTTTCGACGCGGTAGCGACCGTGTGGCTGCCCGACCCGGCAGATCCAGGCACGATCATTCTCGCCTCGCATCCTGGCATCAAGGAGGACGTGAAGGAGGAGCAGGTGGCGTGGTGGGCCTATGAGCGCGAGGAACCGGCGGGTGCGGGCACTTCTACCCTTCCCGGCGCACGGGGCTATTATGTCCCCATCGAAGGCACGGCGGATGTCGTTGGCGTGTTCGGCATCATCCCCAACCAGCCGGGGCGGGTGCTCACGGCGGAAGAACGCGGTATGCTGGAAACTTTCGGCAGCCTCGCCGCCTCTGCACTGGAACGGGCAGATATTGCCGATGTTGCAGAGAAGCGCAAAGTGGAAACGGAAACCGAGCGGCTCCGCAATACGCTCCTCAGTTCTGTATCCCACGATCTCCGTACCCCACTCGCCTCCATCAAGGGCAGCATCAGCAGCCTGATGGTAGATAAGGGGAATATCTCGGAGGACACGCGCGACGGGTTGCTGCAATCGGCCTACGACGAAACCTCGCGGCTGGAGCGGATCGTCAGCAATCTGCTCGACATCACATTGCTGGAATCAGGCACTATCACCCTGAAAAAGGATTATTACTTTGTGCCGGAACTCATAGGCAGCGCCCTGAAACATCTACAGCCGCTTCTGGAGGGCAGGAAGGTAGAATGCAAGCTCGCCTCCCATATTCCGGCCATCCAGGTGGATGGCGTGCTCATGGAACAGGTGCTGGTGAACCTTCTGGAAAACGCCGCAAAATATACTCCGTCCGGTACACCCATTTCCCTTCACGCGGAAAGTACGGGCGAACAGGTGAGTATCGCCGTTGAAGACCGAGGCCTGGGTATCCCGCGCGGGGAGGAGGAGAAAATCTTCGATAAGTTCTATACCACCAAACGGAAGGAGCGACGGAAGGGCAGCGGGCTGGGACTTGCCATCTGCCGGGGGATCGTGCACGCTCACGGCGGTACAATCCGGGTGGAGAACCGGCAGGGGGGCGGGGCTTCCTTCGTGATGCTGCTGCCGGTGGGAAAAGCCCCCAAGATGGAGAACACATGAGCGCAGGCAAGGCACATATCCTGGTCGTGGACGACGAGCCGCAGCTCCGCAAATTCCTGCGCGCGACCCTCACCAGCCATGAGTATCAGGTCAGCGAAGCGGAGACCGCTGCCGAAGCGATGAAGCTGCTCACCGTGCATCCGCCCGATCTAGTGCTGCTCGATCTCGGCCTGCCGGACGGCGACGGGCTGGATGTCATCAAGAAGCTCAGGGAATGGAGTGCGCTTCCCGTCATCGTGCTTTCTGCGCGGGGCCAAGAGCAGGATAAGGTGAATGCCTTGGAACTCGGTGCGGATGACTACCTCACCAAGCCTTTCGGCGCGGCGGAACTGCTCGCCCGCATCAACGTGGCGCTCCGCCATGCCCGCGCTTCAGCCCAACCGGAAAGCTCGGTATTTGAAGTGCAGGGGCTGAAAGTGGACTATGCCAGCCGCATCGTGACGGTGGACGGCGCGGAAGTGCACCTCACCCCCACGGAATACAAGCTCCTCTGTAT
>JAHFPR010000055.1:9405-10468 GCA_023269645.1 Alphaproteobacteria bacterium
ACGGGCAGTTGCTCAGGGAAGTCTGGGGCAAACACGCCACCGAGCAAGGCCATTACCTCCGCATCTACATGCAGCACCTCCGCCAGAAACTCAGCGACGATGCCCTTAATCCGCGCTTCCTGATGACGGAAACAGGGGTGGGGTATAGGTTGAAGGTATAAAATCGCCATTCTTGGCGCAACTTTCACGCCGAACGAAGCTCTAACTCGATGCTTGCAAAATCTTTGCCTTTTCCAAGTAATCAGTGAATACGTCACTGAGCAAGCTGCCCCAGCTTTTGACCGGATTCTCTTCAACGGAATAGAGAGCCTTACCAAGCGGAGCCATGAATTCTATAGGACTAGGCGCAAGAACGTGGAACTTTGTAGGGTCGATACCATATACAAGCGCGATTCCGTCAGCTGCTAGCCGTTGTACCGCATTGAGATTCTTGCGTGCCAGCTCTAGCGTCTGAATATCTGTATTACCATGTGCAATTCTTGCGCGAATTCGTGCAAGCGTGTTCTTTGCGCCTGCTGGCAAATTTGGATGACGCGAGATCAAATATTTGATGGCGGCATTCTCCTGGGTTTCAAGTTCTCCGCCTGTACCGCAGGTGGGACAGGCTTCTTCTACTTCACCAACATTATTGTGCCGTGGGCTACGGGTCACGCCAGGTATGTGTTTGGCGATACTCTCAAGCGCAATATAATAATAAAGATATTGATCAACCCTGCGAGTAGCCGTCATCCCGTGTCTGAACCACCGAAGGGCTTCGAGAGCAGTTTTCGGTGGAAGCAATAAACGCTGGTGTTGCTGTTGCCCATTCTTCGGTGGTTGAGTCCGGAAAGTTTCTTCTCCCCCCGTTGTCATGCTGTATTCCGATGCTTTTCCTGCAATACAGTCCTTCAATTCTTCTTCGTTGTAGGTATAGCCGACGGAAAGTACCCTCAGCGGGTATCCGGTCATCAAGGTAAGTCGGTCTGCGACGTGTTCATACAACTCCATTCCTCGCATTAAGGCCAATGGCGCTTCCGATGCCGACACCAACGCTCGGCATTTATAAATAATGGGCTCACTTTGT
>JAHFPR010000056.1 GCA_023269645.1 Alphaproteobacteria bacterium
ATCACCGATGTAAACCGCACGTATCTTGCACGCGGGAACCTCTCTGTGGAGATACTTGGGCGTGGCGTGGCGTGGCTGGATACCGGCACACCGGATTCGCTGTTGCAGGCGGCGGAATTCATCCAGACCATCGAGGCGCGGCAGGGCTTGAAAATCGCGTGCCTGGAGGAAATCGCCTTTCACCAGCGGTTCATCACTGTGGAGCAGCTTCTGGAACTGGCGGAGGAATACGGCACACCGGGCAAAAACGCCTACGGCGATTACCTGCGGCTGGTCGCGCGCGAAGGCCACGGTTCGTTCTGGATGCATGGTTAGAAGGAATCAGGATGCGTTTTGAGTCTTGTATTCTTTCACAAAACTCAAAAACTCAAGATGCATGGAAACGCTATGAAATACCTTATCACAGGAGCGAGCGGCCAGGTAGGGAACGCGCTGTGCGATTATCTCGGATCAAGTGCCGTCGCGCTGGATCGCGCGGAGATGGATCTCTCGCAGCCGGAAACGCTCGCGGAAAAGCTGGAAAAATACAAACCGGAAGCCATCATCAACACGGCGGCCTATACTGCCGTGGACAAGGCTGAAAGCGAAGAAGCATATGCGCGCGCCATCAATGCGGATGCGGTGCGGGAACTGGCGCGCTATGCCTTCGCGCACAATATTCCACTGATACATTATTCCACGGATTACGTGTTCCCCGGCACGGGCGTGAAGCCCTGGAAAGAGGATGACATCACCGCGCCGCAGAACGCATATGGCCGCACCAAACTCGCGGGAGAGCAGGCGATTATGGAGGAGGCGGATTCCCTTACATCCTTACACCCTCACACCCCTACACCCTCCTACCTCATTTTCCGCACAAGCTGGGTGTATGCGGCGGCAGGGCATAATTTCGTAAACACCATGCTGCGGCTGGGGAAAGAGCGCGAGGTGATTTCCGTGGTAAACGATCAGATCGGCGCACCGACATTCGCAGGCGATATTGCAAGTGCCACGCTGGCTGCGCTGGAAAAAGCGCGCGGTATGAAACATTTCCCCTCCGGTATTTACCATCTGGTGAACGCGGGCGAAGTGAGCTGGCACGGCTTCGCGGAGGAAATTTTCCGCAAGGTGCTGGCGATGGGGGCAGAACTTGCCGTGCACGAAGTGAAGTATCTGCGCAGCAGCGATTATCCCACCCCCGCCGCGCGCCCGCTCAATTCCCGGCTGGATTGCGCGAAACTGAAAGCCACGTTCGGCATTGCCCTGCCGGATTGGCGGGATGCGCTCGCCCGCTGCCTGGAGGGTAAATTCGGCGGCGAGTGCGGCCACCACGCCTGCACCTGCCACCATCCGGAGGAAACTGCATGAAAACCCGCGCCACCCCCATCGCCGGCCTGCTCATTGTGGAACTCGACGTGTTCGGGGACAGCCGGGGGATGTTCATGGAACGCTTCCACGAAGAGAAATTCCACGCGCTGGGGCTGCCCACGCATTTCCCGCAGGATAACCATTCGCGTTCCGCGCCCGGAGTGCTGCGCGGCCTGCATTACCAGAGTGCTCCGGCGCAGGGCAAGCTGGTGGGATGCACGCGCGGGCGCATCTGGGATGTCGCGGTGGATATTCGTCCGGAATCGCCCACGTTCGGCCAGCATTTCGGGCTGGAGATCGCCGGGGAAAGCGGCCTGATGCTGTGGATTCCCGGCGGATTCGCGCACGGGTTCTGTGTGCTGGGGGATGAACCTGCGGATGTGGTTTACAAATGCACGGCGGTGTATGGCGCGGCCACCGATGCCGGGCTGGCGTGGAACGATGGGGAAATGAACGTCGCCTGGCCGCTGAACGCCATGTCACTGCCTTCGGACGGCCTCCCCCTCCTCTCCGACCGCGATAAAAAACAGCCGGGCTTCGCGGCCTATAAGGCCAACCCGCCAGTGTGGGGTTAGCCCGAATGCCCGCACCCACCGTAAGCGTCGTGATCGTTTCCTACCGCACCGGACCGGTGCTGCTGCGCTGCCTGGAAACGGTGCTGATGCAGGAGGGGCTTGCCGAAATCCTGCTGGTGGATAACGGCAATCCGGAAACTATCGCACAGCGCATGGATACGCTCGCCGCCGGGGACGCGCGACTCACGATTATCCGTGGCCAGGGCAATATCGGCTTTTCAAAAGGCTGCAATCTCGGCGCGGCACGGGCGGGCGGAAATTATATCCTTCTGCTCAATCCGGATTGCCTGCTTTCCGACAGCCGCACACTCATCCATATGGCGGCGGCGATGGAAACGCATCCGGAAGCATGGCTTGCAAGCTGCCGCATTCTTGATCCGGACGGCGGGCTGCAGGTAGTCAACAAGCGCGCGCGGCTGACGCTTCCCGTGGCGTTCTCGCAATTGCTGAGGCTCTACCGTCTCAGCAGCCGTTTCCCTTCGCTCAATCTTGCGGAAGATGCGCACACCACCGCTGCCTGTTATGTTCCCGCCATTTCCGGCGCATTCATGCTGATGCCCGCCACGCGCTACCGCCAGATCGGCGGGCTGGACGAAGGCTATTTCTTCCATGTGGAGGATCTCGACCTCGCACAAACCATCCACCTGCAGGGCGGCAAGGTGCTCTATGTGCCTTCCGTGCAGGCGATCCATTACCGCAGCTCCAGCAAGGTTTCAAGCCTGTTCGTGGAGCGGCACAAGGCGGACGGGTTCGCCCGCTATTTCCGCAAATATTTCCGGGGGGGCTGGCCAGCACCATTCTTCGCGCTGATGGTCGCGGGTATTTACCTGCGGCTCGCGCTGAAAGCCATCCCGATGACGCTGTACCGCGCGCGGGAGCAACGCCGGATAGCCCGCCGCACCGAGCGCAAGCGTCGGCAGATCGCGCTGCTGAACAGGCCAGTTGTGGATGCTGTGGCAAACAGTATCCTCGCGGGTGTTTCGCCTGTTATTCTCGCGGGCGCGACCGGCCAGGTGGGGTTACACATCCTGCGCCATCTGCTGGCGGCGGAGCTGCCCACCTACGCGATTTTCCACCGCCAGATCATGGATTATGAACACCCGCACCTCGTCTGGGTGCAGAGCGACCTGAATGCCTGCGCCCTGCGCTGCGCCTCCGCACCGCCGAAAACACTCATCCATACGCCCGGCATCTGGCTTCTGCCGCCGCAGCTTGAAACCTTCGCCGGAATGGGGGTGAAACGGCTGATCGTGTTCAGCTCCACCTCGATCATGGGCAAGGCTTCCTCGCGCAACCCCTACGAGCGGGAAACCATCCGCAAATTCACGGAGGCAGAAGGCGCACTCCAGCAGCACTGTACGGCACTTGGAATGCAGTGTACCATCCTCCGCCCCACCATGATTTATGGCTGCGGGCTGGACAGGAACGTGAGCAGCATCGTGCGTTTTATCGGCAGGTTCGGCTTTTTCCCTATCGCAAAGCCGGGCAATGGCCTGCGCGAGCCGGTGCACGCGGATGATCTTGCAAAAGCGGTGATGGCCTGCCTTAAAAATCCGGATGCGACTTCCGGAAAAATCTATAATCTCGGCGGCGGGGAGCGCATCAGTTACCGCCGGATGGTGGAGCGTATTTTCAGCGTGATGGGACGGAAGAACCGGACGCTGGCCGTGCCGTATCTCTCACAGATGCTCGATGTGTATTCCTTCGTGAGCCGCAACCGCGACACCAACGGCGAGCTTGCCAAACGCATGAACCGCGACCTTGTGTTCGATGCCGAACCGGCGCGGCAGGATTTCGGCTATGCCCCCCGCAGTTTCTTAAGCGGCGGGCTGGCGGATTTTGGCAGGCAGAACCGGGAGACACAGCCATGACCGTGCTTGTCACCGGCGCGGCCGGGTTCATCGGATCGTATATCTGTGCGGCACTGCTGGAACGCGGGGAACACGTTGTGGGGGTGGATAACCTGAACGCTTACTATGACGTGCGCCTCAAGCAATACCGGCTGGCGAAACTGGAGAACGGCGCGCACGGCAACGCGTTCGATTTCTACCACCTTGATATTTCCGACCGGGAAGCGATGACGAACCTCGCGCACTCCCATGCGCCCACGCTCACGCACATCGTGCACCTGGCGGCGCAGGCGGGGGTGCGTTATTCGCTGGAGCAACCCTTCGCCTACCTCGAAAGCAATCTCGCCGGGCAGCTTGTGATGCTGGAGTTGTGCCGCAACCTTCCGAACCTCCGCCATTTCGTTTATGCCAGTTCCAGCTCCGTCTATGGCAACAACACCCCCGCGCCCTTCGCGGTGGAAGCGCGGACGGATGCGCCCGCTTCCCTTTACGCCGCCACCAAAAAAGCGGGTGAACTGATGGCACACAGCTACAGCCACCTGTACAGCATCCCCGCCACGGGTTTGCGCTTTTTCACCGTATACGGCGCGGCAGGCAGGCCGGACATGGCCTATTTCCTGTTCACGCAGGCGATCCTCGAAGGTACGCCGGTGCGGCTGTTCAACCGTGGCGAGATGAAGCGGGATTTTACGTACATTGACGATATTGTGGCGGGGACGCTGGCCTGCCTGGATACACCGCGCGGCGGGCATCGCGTCTACAATCTCGGCAACAATAATCCCGTGGAATTGCAGCGGTTCCTGGCGGTTCTGGAAAGCTCCCTCGGCAAAAAAGCGCGTATCGAGGAAGCAGATATGCAGCCGGGCGACGTGTACGAAACCTGCGCAGACATCACCGCCAGCACGCGCGATTTCGGCTTCGCGCCGCGCACCCCCATTGAGGATGGACTGCCCCGTTTCGTGGCGTGGTATCGGGACTATTACCGGATATAATCAAAACCTGCCGTGCGCAGGCTTTGATTTCTCGCGTTCCTGCTCAAGGCGATCACGCATCGCGCTGCTTACCAGTTCTTCTTCCGCGATACCGTGCGCGTCCAGCAGCCTGTCGAATTCCCGTTGAGGAACAGGCTCGCTTCTCATGGTTTCCACCGATTTCCCGTCCGGGGTAAATTCCCATGTCGTCACTATGTGCAACCCGTTTCCGGGATCCTGATCGCTCACATATCGCTCCGCCGTGGTTTCTCCTGCCTGTGTGGTGATTTTCAGTGCATCTGTTGACATCGGCTCGCTCCGTCTGGCTGGTTTTTGATACGGAAGCCCCGCATCATTCACGGCAGTGTATCAGAAGGAAGTTTAATATAAGGTTAAGGAATATGTATTTTTTTGTGCGCCGCACCAACATTTTACAATGCCACGAAACCATGCCGTGTGAAAGACTATCTTCCTTCACCCCTGGGGGTGTGTGCTCCGCCCTGCATTTCCCCTTCCTGCGGGTTTTCGATGGTGGGGAGTGTGCGGCGCACCGTGCCGGGCGGTTCCGGAGGGCGGCTCACCACCGGGGGTAAAACGCCAGCGGGGATGGGGCTGCCTTCCTGCGGCGGTGGAGAGGGCAATTCACCCTGCTGCAGCGCATCCTGCGGCACTGCATCCTGCAGCACTGGCCGACGCGCGCCTTCCCTTTCGCCCTGCAGCGGGAAAGCCTGTTGCTCCTCGTCCTGTTGCAGTTGCTCCTGTGCCTGGCCTTGCCCTTGCAACGGCGCGGAAGGCTGGTGCAATATTACCGGCTGCGGGGTTTGTCCCTGCCCCTGCTGCTTATAATCGGGATGCATGGGGGGAACCGGACGCATCGGCGCGGGCATCTGGTGCTGGGCGGGCGGCGCGCTGTGCTGCCAGGTTTTTCCGGTAGGGATCACCTGCATCTCCATGATGGTCAGGTGGGAAACCACATCCTGCACACCCTTGACGCTGCGCGCCGCTTCCACCGCACGATCCGCGACCGTGGCACTCGGCAGGGTTCCGTAAAGCGACACCGTTCCGCCGTGCGCCTCCACATGGACGCTCATAAGCTGCGTCATCCCGCCACCGAGGAGTGCCTCATTGATCTGCATGGTAAGCCGCTGCTCCTCCGCCGTGGCCTGCTTGCGATCCTGCTCTTCATAATATTGTTTCTCGCGGTCTACCCGCCGGTCCTGCGCGTGCGCCTGCTTTTCCCGCGACGTGCTGATTTCCTTGGAGGCCACATACCCCCCACCCACGCCGAGCGCAAGCGTGATCGGATCGCACGCAGCCAACACCAGCGCAACGGGCAGTAGCGCGGCAGAAAACACCAGTAATGTAGAATAACGCCTTCGATTCATCCCCTTAACATTATCACAGCCTTCCGCAAAATGCACTTACCAGTTTATCGGCGGGGGAAGGTGTGGTAAGCTGCCGGGATAAGGATAAAACCGCTATGGCAGAAAACCCGATCAAAGCCGCTTTTGCGAGGAAGTTTAGGGAATATGTGGAAACCTTCAACAACCATGTTGCTGCTGCTGATGGCCAATGGACAATCAAGGGCTTCATTGATATCTATAAGAATGTCTACACTATTTCCTGCGATACAAAAATCGTCTCAAAAATTCTTGAGATTCATTTGTTTCCCCAATTGCTGAAGTTCGCTGAAGATAACGGCTACAGAATAGTGCTGGCGGATCATCAGAATTATTATCCGGATATCACGTTTGTTCACGCAACGGATAATAAGATAAAATTCGCCGTTGATTTCAAAACAACCTACCGCAAGCCCGATATGCCGGGATATTGCAACGGCTTCACGCTCGGTTCGCATGGAAAGTATTTCACGGATCGCACCAGCAGGAAAAATATCCAGTTTCCCTATAATGACTATTCAGGTCATTTCTGCCTCGGCATTATTTATACGCGGTCAGCCTCAACAGACATTGACGAAACGGCTGCGTTCAATCTCGACAAACTGCAGTCCATCCCCTCCGTGATTAAAGATTTCCAGTTCTTCTTTGTGGAGAAATGGCAAATCGCCAGCGATAAAAGCGGGAGCGGTAACACCGCCAATATAGGCAGCATTACAAAAATCCCGGAGATTATCGAAGGCAAGGGTATGTTCTGCCAACTGGGGGAACCGTGGTTCGATGATTACTGGATGAATTACGGCAAAATCACCATCCGTAACGCAGCGGGGGAAACAAAAAAGATCAGTAATCTGCATGACTTTGTAACCTACCGCAGCGGCGATGTAGCCAAAATCACCCGCCGCACCAACAGCACCAGGAAAAAGGGAGTGCTGTAATGAAAGTGTTTATTCCCCCCATTAAATGCCAGGGCATTAAATCCAAACTGACTCCGTGGATACTGGAAACCATGCAGTGGGAACGCGATGGACGCTGGATTGAACCCTTCATGGGTTCCGGCGTGGTCGGGTTCAACGTCCGCCCCGCACGCGCAATTTTTTCCGATACGAATCCGCATTTGATTAATTTTTACAATGCGCTTAACAGCAAGAAAATCACCCCGCAGATTATCCGCGAGTATCTTGAGCATGAAGGCAGTATCCTCTCGGTAAAGGGGCAGGAATATTACTATGAGGTGCGGGAGCGGTTTAATGCCTCCGGCACTTCGCTGGATTTTCTGTTTCTGAACCGGTGCTGCTTTAATGGCGTTATCCGCTTCAACCGCAAAGGTGGTTTTAATGTTCCTTTCGGGCACAAGCCGCTGCGATTTTCCAAAGCCTATGTCACCAAAATTGTGAATCAGAGTGCCTATGTATCACGATTGTTTTCGCAATCGGATTATCAATTTTTGTGCCAGGATTTCGAGAAAACCCTGTCCTCTGTTGACGACGGTGATTTCATCTACTGCGATCCGCCCTATGTCGGCAGGCACACCGACTATTACAATGGATGGAATGATACCGAAGAGGGGCGGCTATATCGTGCTCTGAGCACCACTCCCACCCCATTTATTCTATCCACCTGGCATGGCAATGAGCATAGGGATAACGTCTATATTGATGCTTTCTGGTCGCGCTTTAGCATCCACACAAAAGCACATCATTACCATGTGGGTGCTAGAGAGATTAACAGAAAACCTATGCTTGAGGCACTGGTCTGTAACTATACGCTAGCAAAAAAGGCAGAACAAACGAGTGGTGCGCAGCAGGTTGCATTTGATCTGCTGGCACTGGCATGACTCTAAAAGGATAAAACCGCTATGGCACATAAAACCATCGGCCTCATCGCCAGCAATCACAGGAAAGCGCAGGAGGCCTACGCCACGCTGCTGAAGGCGTACCGCTTCACACCGCTGACTTACGAGGATGCCGCCTGCCCGAATGTCAATGCGATTGTGGCACTGGGCGGGGATGGCTTCATGCTGCACACGCTCCATGCGTTCCGTGGCTGCAATCTTCCGATTTACGGCATGAATTGCGGCACGGTAGGCTTCCTGATGAACGAGTTTCGCGTGGAGGATCTACTCCCCCGGCTTGAAGCCGCGCGCCCGACCGTCATCCACCCGCTCCGCATGACGGCGATTGATGCCGGGGGAAAGAAGCACCAGCATCTCGCCTATAACGAGGTGTCGCTGCTGCGCATGGGGTTGCAGGCGGCGCGCATCCGCATTTCGCTCGACGGAACCATGCACCTGAAGCGGATGATCTGCGACGGTGTGCTGATCGCCACCCCGGCGGGTAGCAGCGCGTATAACGCTTCAACCGGCGGGCCCATTCTGCCCTTAAGCGCGAATCTTCTGGCACTCACCCCTATCAGCCCGTTCCGCCCCCGGCGCTGGCGCGGGGCACTTCTGCCGCAGAAAATCACGGTACAGTTTGAGATACTGACCCCGAAAAAACGCCCGGTACACGCGATGGCAGATTTCAAGGAGGTGCGCAATGTGGTTTCCGTGGAGGTACACGAAGCGCGCACGGAACACGTCACCCTGCTTTTCGACCCCGGCCACAGCCTGGAGGAACGGATTATCCGGGAGCAGTTCACGCCTTAAATCCTTACACCCTCCTTTACATTTCTCACCCCTTCCGTCATGCTCCGCAGATGTTCTGCCCACGCTACAGATTGCTGACCGTGCTCTGCGCCGCCTTCCTGCTGGCCGCCCCCGCAGATGCGCAGCCGGATAACGACAAGCCCACCACCATCCGCGATGACGAGATCGAGCGTTATCTCCACCAGATTGCCGATCCCGTATTCGCGGCAGCGGGGCTGGTTCCGGCTCACGTGCAGATTACGATGATTAAAAATCCGGAGGTCAATTCCTTCGTGGCGGGGGGACAACATATTTTCGTGCATACCGGGCTGATTACTTTTTCGGACGACCCCACCACGGTCATCGGTGTGCTGGCGCATGAAACAGGGCACATACGCGGCGGGCATCTCATCCTCAAGCGTCAGGAGATGGAGGCCTCGATGACGGACGCGCTGGTGGGTTACGTGCTCGGCCTCGGCTCCATCCTCGCGGGTGCTCCGGGTGCGGGCGCAGCAGTCATCAGCGGCGGGCAGCAGATGGCGCAGCGCGAGTTCCTCCGCTATTCGCGCGGGCATGAAGAATCTGCAGATCAGGCCGCGCTCACGCTGCTGGGGCAGGTGCATATTTCCCCGCGCGGGTTGCTGAACCTCCTTGAAAAACTTGGAACCGAGCAAACGATGCTGCACGGACAGGCCAACCCGTTCCTGCAGAGCCATCCGCTGTTTCCGGAACGCTTTGCACATATCCGAAGCTACCTGGAGACCAACCCGGATAAGGATTATCCCGCATCGGAAACGCTGAAGGAAGAACATCTGCGCCTGGAGGCCAAGCTGCGGGGATTCATTGACACGCCGGAGAAGGTGCTCGCGCGCTATCCGGAAACCGATAAATCCGTCGCCGCACGTTACGCCCGCGCCATCGCGCATTACCGCATCCCGGAGCTTAACAAGGCGTTGAGCGAGATTGACCGCCTCATCAGGGATTATCCCGACGATCCCTATTTCCGCGAGCTGAAAGGCCAGATGCTGTTCGAGAACGGGCATATCCCGGAATCGGTAGAAGCCTACGAACAGGCGGTGGAGCGCGCGCCGGATGCACCAATGATGCGCCTGGGGCTTGCTTCCTCCCTGCTCGCTGAAGAAAATAAATCCGCTTCCAAAAGGGCGGTGATCCACCTGCGGCGGCTGGTGGTGAAGGAGCCGCACAACAGTTTTGCGTGGCATCAGCTTGGCATGGCATATGGCAGCATGGGCAATCTCGGAATGTCGTACCTCGCGCTGGCGGAGGAATCTTCTTTCTCAGGCAGCCGCAAGGATACGCGCAAATACCTCGACCTCGCAAAGAAGAACCTTCCGGAAAATTCCGCCGCCGCGCTCAAGGCGAAGGAGATGATCGAGAGCCTGGAGAAGGATAAAAAGCAGGATAAGGATCAGGACAGTGATTGACATCACCCTCGTACTCCATAATTCCAGTGTGCATCTGCCGAAGCTCGTGGCAAGCCTTGTCGCGCCCGGTGCGCTGCCTGAGGGAACCGCGCTGCTCGTATACGATAACGCCAGCACGGATGGTTCTGCCGGGCAGATCGAAACCCTGCTCGCCCCCCACCGCGCGAAATTCCACGATCTGAAAATCCTGCGCGGCGTGGAGAATCTCGGCTTCGGGCGCGGGCATAACGCGGCGGCAAAAGAG
>JAHFPR010000057.1 GCA_023269645.1 Alphaproteobacteria bacterium
TGTGCTGCCACAGCGGCGGCAGATTGCTTACGGAATAGAACGTGCCGGAAAGAAACGCGAGTGGCGTGATAACATAGCTGGTGATGGCACTCATCTGGTCGAATGTGTCGGAAACAATGCCCGCAAGGATGCCGATCAGTGCCAGCATGGAAGAAGCCGCCACCGCATAGAAAAGCACCAGCGGAAGGCTATACACCGAGATATGGAAGAACAGCGAGGCCGCCACCGCCACCATCAGCCCGGAGAGAATGCCGCGCGTCACCCCGGCGGCGGTCATGGCGAAGGCCATTTCGCCGGGGCTGATGGGCGGAATCAGAAAATCAATGATCGTGCCCATCACCTTCCCCATGATAAGCGAGGAGGAAGTGTTTGCAAACGCGTTCTGCACCACGGTCATCATGATGAGGCCGGGAATCATGAACTGGTGGAAATCCAGCCCGTTTACCGTGGCGAGGCGGCCACCCATCGCCAGCGAAAAAATGGCAAGCAGCAGCATGGCGTTGACCATCGGCGCGAGCAGCGTTTGATGGTACACTTTCAGGAAACGCCGCACCTCCTTGCAATAAAGCGTCCAGAGGCCGAGCCAGTTGATGTTTTTCATAGTGTTTCTCTCCATTGTCATCCTGAGCGAAGCGAAGGATCTCATGCGGCGGGAGATCCTTCACTACGTTCAGGATGACATTACAACCGCATCGCCACCGTCATCCCTTCCGGTGTGGGGATGAGGATACCGCAATAGTGTGCCGGATTCGCAAGCCGCCGGTTGAATTCCAGCATGGTTTGCCGTGTGGATTCCCGCACGTGATCCGGCAATTCCTTCGCATATACCGCACCGAAAAGGAAGGTGTTATCCGCCACGATCAACCCGCCGCGCCGGATATTCCGCTCCGCCCAGTCCAGATAATCCAGATATTGCGATTTATCCGCGTCCATGAATACCATATCGAACGCGCCTTCGGAAGAAAGTTTCGGCAGCACGGAGAGCGCATCGCCTTCTTCCACCCGGATGCGTCTGGAAAGGCCATATTTCTCCAGCATTTCCTGTGTGCGTTTGCAGCGCGCCGCATCCTTCTCCACCGTGATGAGCAGGCCATCCTCCGGCATCGCGCGCGCCATCCACACGGCGGAATATCCGCCCAATGTACCGATCTCAACAATTTTCCGCGCACCTGAAAGCCGCACCAGAAGTTCCAGCAATTTCCCCTCCGCCGCGCCGATATGGATGGGCTGGTCGTGCGCGTGGATGGAGCGGTCAATCGCCCGCAGTGCCTCATCTTCCGGGGCGAATACCTCCGCGATATAACGCAGGGCGGGGGGCAGGCTTTCATCTCGGCGCATAATGCTGTTTCCTAATGGCGGATGATAGGGTATAGCTTCCGGGCGATTATGGCACGAAAAAATATAAAGAAACCGTCGTTTATTCTTGGCTGCACCCAGGCACTCACCAGCCCGGCGATCCTGTTCTATGCCCTGTTCTGGCTGATGGTGCTGCTGGTGCTGGGCACAGTGGCGCAACGCTATATCGGGCTTTACCGCGCGCAGCATCTTTTTTTCTCCTCGTTCATTACATGGTTCGGGATATTTCCCCTGCCGGGCGGATACACGACACTGGCACTTATTTCCGCGAACCTGTGCGCCAAGCTGTTCCTGGATAGCGTGTGGAACAGGCAGAAGGCGGGCATCATCATTACCCATATGGGCGCGCTGCTTCTGCTCGCAGGCGGGTTGATTTCCTCGCTGTTCGCGCAGGAGGGAAACATGGTGCTGCTGCCGGGCGAAAGCCGGAACGTCATCGCGGATTATCATCAGCGCGAGCTTGCCGTTACGCTGGAGGGGAAGACGCTTCTGGCAGTTCCTTATCAGCAGTTGAAACCAGGATTTGTGATTCAAAATTCAGCACTGCCGTTCACCATCCGCATTCAGGATTTATGCTATAATTGCAGGCCGGAAAAACGGGAGGTTGCGGAAGGATTCCGGAATGTTGCCGCGAAAGTGAAACTTGCCGATGCTCCGCATGAAAAGGAAGACGAAGGGAATCAATCCGGTGTAACTTTTTCTGTGGAAGGAGCGGGGGGGGAACAGGACGGAATCCACCTCTCCTTCGAGCCGATGCCGCATCATCCCACCATTGAGGCGAACGGAAAAACCTACACCATCCTGATGCGCCGCGCGCTGACCCCATTGCCATTCACTATCCAATTGCTGGATTTCCGCAAGGAGGTTTACCCCGGAACGGACAAGGCGCGCAGCTATGAATCCACGGTAAAGCTCACCGACGGCGCGCGGGAGTGGCGCAGTACCATCCGCATGAACCACCCGCTGCGCTACAAGGGCTACACCTTCTATCAATCCTCCTTCCTCGATAATGGGGAGAAACAGGCCAGCGTACTCGCAGCGGTGAAGAATAACGGGCGGATGTTCCCCTATATCTCCAGCGCGATGATGTGCGCGGGGATGCTGTTGCATCTGGTGCTGCGGCGGAAAAGCAAAAAAGGGAGGGGGTGATGTTGGGCGACTATATATTTGGCGACCACAGATCGTCATCGCCCGAATCGCAAAGCGATTATAGGGCGATCCATAATGCGGCAGGTATGGATTCCCCTAGAGTTTTGCTGCGCAAAACTCAGGGAATGACCCTGATTTTGTCATATCCGCGCAGGCGGGTATCCATATTTGCCACAAAGCATCGAAAAAGATGGATTCCTGCCTTCGCAGGAATGACGATATTTTTGTTGATAGCACCTTTTCTGGCCTGGGCTTCCCCTGCCACTCCTGCCTTTGATTACTCCAGCTTCGAGCGGATTCCCGTGCTGCACGAGGGGCGCGTGAAGCCGCTTTTCAGCGTGGCGAGGATTTACCTGCGGCAAATTTCTGGAAAATCCGCGCTTCCGGATGTATCCGCCACGGGCTGGCTGGCAGAGCTTGTTTTCGCGCCGGAGCTTGGCTATAAGCGGCGCGTTTTTGCGGTGCGTGATCCGGAAACACTGGCAGAACTGGGGCTGGAGCCGCGCAACCCGGCGCGCTATGATTTCAGGGAAATAAGCGGCGCGCTGGGAAAACAATCCGATAATATCAAGGCACTTATCGCAACCCCCAGAGAGGAATATACACCGGAGCAACGCCGTCTCGCGGATATTCTGGATGCGGTGACAACCTACGCGGATTTATCACATTCCTTCTCGCTGATGTTGCCGCTGTTCGATATGACAGGCAATACGCAGGCAATAGCCCTTATGCCGGATCCGAAGGCTTATGCCCATGCACACCTCAGCTTCCTCGATATTCACAAGTTTCAGGAGAAGCTGGTGCACCTCGTGCAGCCGATGCTGGCCAAGGGCGAAACGGGCAAAAAACTTACGGATGACGAGCAGGCACTACTCACGATGCTCTACCAGATGCAGGTGCTGGAGCAGGAAGGTGCGAAAAGCGCGCTCCTCCGCGTTATTCCACCGCAATGGGCGGATCGCGGAGAGGAATGGTTTTCTCCCTGGGGGATGGTCGAGGCGGGGCAGGGTTCGCCGCGTACCACACCGCTGATGGCATTGTGGCAGGGGATGATGCACGGCTACCGCAATAATAATGTGGCGGAATGGAATCTGCTTTCAACCAGGCTGCGGGCGGCATCGCTGGAGATGGCAGGCGCGCGCGTGAATCCCGGAAAGCTGGAACTGGAGATACTGTATTACCGCTGGGATGTATTCGGTAAAAGCCTTGCGCTTTATGTGCTGGGGCTGGCCGCGCTGCTGGCGGGGCAGGTGGGCAGGCGGGAGTTCTTCCGGAAAGCGGCGTTCTCCGTTATCGCGGCGGGAGCGACCTTGCACGGCGCGGGTATCGCGTTGCGCATCCTTATTCTTTCGCGGCCTCCGGTGACTACGCTGTATGAATCCATCCTGTTCGTCAGCCTGATACTCGCACTGGGCGGGCTGCTGATGGCATGGCGACGGGCGGGCGGCCTCGGCCTGCTGATTGCCGGATTGGGCGGCGCGGCACTGCTTTATATCTCGCTCGGCTATGCTGTGGAAGGCGATACGCTTTCCATGCCGGTCGCGGTGCTCAACACAAATTTCTGGCTGGCGACCCACGTGCTCTGCATCACCATCGGCTATGGCGCGTCGCTGGTGGCAGGGGTCACGGCGCACGCATGGCTATTCGCGTGTGCAAAAAGGGTTGATGGCAAGAAAAAATCAGACCATCAACTTTTATTTAAGCACCTGCAGGGAATGGCACTGGTCGCGCTGTTCTTCACCGCGCTGGGGACGATACTGGGCGGCATCTGGGCGGATCAATCCTGGGGGCGTTTCTGGGGGTGGGATCCGAAAGAAAACGGCGCGATGCTGATCGTGCTGTGGCTCATCTGGGTGCTGCACGCCAGGGTCAGCGGGCATTTTGGCGAAACGGGCTTCGCGGCGGGGATGGCACTCACCAACATCATCGTGGCGGTGGCGTGGTTCGGGGTGAACCTCCTCAGCGTCGGCCTGCATTCCTACGGATTCACCAACCATGTCGCGCTGAGTCTTGGAGCGTTTTGCGTGGCGGAGTTGATTGCGGTGTTCACGCTCTATTTCATGGCAAGGAGCGCGCGCCATGCGTGACTGGAAACTGCCGATATTTCTGGCGATTGTGGTGCTCGGTGTGCTTGGCGCGGTTTACGATACCACCATTCCGCCGCAGGAAGCCGGGCAGCCTGCGGGTAAAACGGTATCCATTTCTGGAGCGAAAGCACCCTCGGTGGTATTCACTTCGTCGGAAGGAAAACCCCTCGCACTGGATGCGCTGAAGGGTAAAGTGGTGTTGCTGAATTTCTGGGCTTCCTGGTGCGAACCCTGCGCGCGCGAGTTTCCTATATTCCTTCAACTGCTGAAGGAATATCCGGACAAACTGGTGCTGGTTGCAGTTTCGGTGGATGAGGATAAAGCCAATATCCCGCGCTTTATCGCCACCAATACCCCCGCCGGGTTGAAACCCGCCGCCGGGCAGTTTTACCTGATGTGGGATAAGGATAAAAAACTCTCCCAGGAGGTGTTTGAAACGGTGCAGCTTCCGGAAACCATCATCATCACGCCGGACGGCACAATGGTGCGCAAGCTGGTGGGCGCGGACAAGGCACTGCTCAATGGAGAGATGAAGGAATACCTGCGGGGATTGATGGGGGAGTAGGATTGCTTATCCTCCCCCGCTTGCGGGGGAGGCAGGAAATCCGAGCCAATTTATTGGCAGGATTTGCGGAAGGGGTGCGCGCTGGCGGCAACAACACCCCCTCCGGATTTCGTAAACTCACTGCGTTCGCTAACGAAATCCTCCTCCCCCGCCTGCGGGGGAGGCAGTAAATTCGCGCCAGCTTGCTGGCCGGATTTGCGGAGGGGGTATGCTCTCGCGGCAAGAAATACCCCCTCCGGATTTCTTAGGCTCACTGCGTTCGCTAACGAAATCCTCCTCCCCCGCAAGTGGTGGCGGAGAAAACAATGCTTCTCCTCCCCCGCAAGCGGTGGAGGAGGGGGCATGATACCAATCAAAACAGCTTCAGCTTGCGGAACACGTAAACCTGTAGCAAGCCGATGACAACCGTGACGATAGAAACGATCCAGAATGCGCTGTCAATCTTGTTGCCGGGAATGCCACCCACATTCATGCTGAACAACCCGGTCAGGAAACCCAGGGGCAGGAACACGGCGGAAAGCACCGAGAGGATGTACATATTTTTATTCAGCTTGTCAGTCAGCGCGTTGGAGAGTTCATCCTGCACAATTTCCGAGCGTTCGTGGATGGCATCCAAGTCTTCCAGATAGCGCGTGACGCGGTCATAATTTTCCTGAAGCTGCCGCCGATGATTGGCATCCAGCCATTCCAGTTCGGAGATACGGAGCTGCCCCATCACATCCCGCTGCGGGGCGATATAGCGCCGGAACACAATCGCCTGCTTGCGCACGGAAATAATTTCGCCACGCAGCCGTGTATCCGGCTCGCTCAGCACGTCTTCCTCGATTTCATCCGTGGTGCGATCCAGCTCCGCGAACACAGGCTCCATCCGCTCGAACAGCTTGGTGGCGAGCATAGTGAGGAAATCGCCGGAGTTCCTTGGCCCGCGCCCGGTGCGGATGCGTTCCTGCATATCGTCCACGGCCTGCAGCGCGCGCAGCCGCAGGCTGATGATGCGCTTGCCATCCACCCACATACGGATGGAAATCATATCCTCCGGCCTGGAATTTTCGTTCACATTCACCGCACGCAGGATGATGACCGCGCCATCTCCGTAGGGCATAAAACGCGGGCGGGTTTCCTCGGCGAGCAGTGCCTCAATCACCAGCGGGTCGAGGTAGCTCACTTCCTTCTGGAGCCAGACGCGCGTTTCCGGATGGGCGGCATCCATATGCACCCAGGTGAGCGTATCGGATTTTACCTTGCGGCTGATTTCTTTACCCTTCACCACCTGGCCGCCACCGGAGCCATCGAATGCATAAGCGAACAGGATAGGTTGTTTGCTGTCGGACATTCTAGCTGGTTCCTTTCATGATGAATTCCACGGGCTGGGTGATGCGCACCTCACGCTGCGGGAATGGAATGGAGATACCGTTTGCCTTGAACTTGTGCCAGATTTCCCGCTGTACGTCGCTTTTTGGCTCCAGCCTTCCCTGCGTCACGTCATCCACCCAGAAATAAAGCATGAAGTTGATGCTGCTTTCCCCGAACTCCTCAAGGATGCAGAAGGGGGCGGGTTCCTTCAGGACTTTGGGATGTTCCACCGCCGCTTCCAGCATCAGTTTCCGCACCAGTTCTATATCCGAGTCGTAGGCCGTTCCGATTTTAATCTGCACCCGCCCGCGCATATTGGAATAGGTGCAGTTGATAACGCGCTGGGTGATAAAATCCTCGTTCGGTATCATCAGCTCCTTGCCGTCAAACATCTCCACGCGGGTATAGCGCGCACCCGTTGCCCGGACAAAGCCGGAAGTGCCATCCGTCAATTCGATCAGATCCCCGGCCTCCACGGATTTCTCAAACAACAGCACCAGGCCGCTGATAAAATTAGAGGCGAGCTTCTGCAGCCCGAACCCGATGCCGATACCTATCGCCCCGCTGAAAATCGCCAGTGCCTTCAGATCCAGCCCGATGACATCCAGCCCGATCAGGAAAAAAAAGAAATAGATGATGACCTGGAACGCCTTGATGATAAGCGCGCGATTGCTGACCCGGAAATGCATATATTCCAGCCAGTGATCCAGCAGCCGCGCGATGACCCCGCCGCTCCAGAAAAGCATCACCAGCGCGATGACTCCTTTGATGACGCTCAAAAGGGAGGTCTGGGATTTCCCGATATGGAACTTCAGCGTGTCGAGCGGCTCGATGATGAACGCAAGCGCGCCGGACATCCCCAGCATCACCAGCACGATCAGCACGTAGGCCAGCATGGCGATGCTTCGCCCCTTGGTGGGGTTGAACAGTTCCTTGAAGACGCGCTTGCACCAGAGTTTTCCGTTCCATTTCTGCAACATTGTTCCGCCTCGTGGGATAGCACCTGCCGTGATTATAATGTTTCCCACCCCGTTTCCTAGGGGAAATTTCCTGGATTCTATCCTTAGCCCCTTCCGGGAAACTGTTTTCCATTCTATCCTGATTACAGGGAGGCAGAGTAGCAATGAAACTTATTCACCGGATGAAGCTGCTGATGGCGGTGGTGCAGGAGATGGGAGGGAGGCTCACGACCTCCGACCTGCAGGCGTATCTGTTTCTCTATTGCCATGAATTCGTGGAGCATAACCATTACTATGATTTCATTCCGCAAATACAGGGGGCGCATTCTTTGCAGGTGGATGCAGATAAGACCACGCTTGTTGCCAAAGGCTGCCTGGAGAAATCCGGGGAATGGATTGCAAAAGAAGGTATGACACGTTTTGCCGTTGAACTGGATTTCTTTGAGAAAATTGCCATCCAGACAATGAAGAATACATGGCAGGGAAAGGAAGGTGGGGATATGCACACATACCTGAAGGAGCACTACCCGACGTTTTTTACTGACCTTGTACGAACTGTATCAACACCAGGTGGTGATACCATATTCTATACCATTGGTTATGAGGGTGTTAGTCTGGAAACGTACCTCAATAAACTCATTGCCAACGATGTAAGACTCCTCTGCGATGTCCGGAAAAACGCCTTCAGCCAGAAATACGGCTTCTCCAGGGGGGAATTGCAATCGGCACTTGGAAGGGTAGGAATTGCTTACAGGCATATCCCCGACCTCGGTATTGTTTCTGAAAAGCGGCGGGAATTAGCAACAGACGCAGACTATCGCCAGCTATTCGATGAATACGAGCGGGAAACACTGGCACAGCAGCAGGATAAGCTGGAGGAACTCAGGCTGTTACTGGAAGAACATAAACGCATTGCCATCACCTGCTTTGAAGCAAGCGTACATCACTGCCACCGCAGCCGCGTGGCCAGGGCACTGGGGCAACGGGAGGGGTTTGAGTATGCAATCAGGCATCTCTGAACGTGCCAGAATTCTTATTACCGTCAAAACCTATCCTCTGCTTTCCACCCGTTATACCGAAACGGTGTGCACGGCAGGCTTGCGGGAAGATGGTTCGTGGGTGAGGCTTTATCCTGTCGCCTACCGCCACTTGGATAAAGCACAACGGTTTCGCAAATACCAGTGGGTGGAAGCCGACATTCTGCGTGATACCCGTGATCCACGACCAGAGAGCCACCGGCTTGCAAGTATCATTATCCCGCTTGATGTGCTGGATACTTGCAAGGCCTGGCAGGAACGGAAATCTATCGTACTAAACCATGTGTATACCAATCTGGACACATTGATAAAAGAAGCCAGAAACACCAGGATTTTTACCTCGCTTGCTACCTTTAAGCCTGCCAAGATCATTAGCTTCCAGATGGAAAAAAATACATTGCTGCCAGAAGCAAAGAAGAAGCGCAGGCGACTTCAGAAAACACTGACTCGAAAACTTTCGGAACATATACCGTACCAATTTTTCTACGTTTTCGTGGATGAAAACGGCAAGCGTAGCCGGATGCAGATTCTCGATTGGGAAATCGACCAGTTATGTCGTAAACTCATACGGAAATATGGCAGGAAACGTGACCTCATTTACTCCAGCTTACGGAAAAAATATTTCGATGAGTTTACCAGCGCGCACGATCTCTATTTTTTCCTCGGCAGCAACAAGCACTGGCACATCCGTCGCAGTGCTAATCCGTTTATGATTGTTGGGGTTTTTTATCCGCCAAAAGAGAACAAACAAAAAGGGCTGCCTGGATAAGCAGCCCTTTCCGCAGATCGCGCGACTGAAAAAATCAGCCGTGCAGTTTTTCGCCGTGCAGCGCAAGATCCAGGCCGGATTTCTCCACTTCCCTGGAAACACGCAGGCCGGTAATTGCGTTGACGACTTTCAGGATGATGAAGGTCATCACCGCAGAATACGCACCCACAACAACTACCGAGATAATCTGCGCGACAATCTGGTTGCTGTTGCCGTCGAGCAAGCCGGAACCAGCCGGATTAACCGCCTTGGAGGCGAACACCCCGGTGAGGATTGCGCCAAGCGCGCCGCCAATGCCGTGAATGCCGAACGCATCAAGCGCATCGTCATACTTCAGGCGTTTTTTGAGCGTGTTGGTTGCCCAGAAGCAGATAACACCTGCCGCAATGCCGATCACCAGCGAACCTTCAAAGCCCACAAATCCTGAAGCCGGAGTGATCGCCACAAGCCCGGCCACGATGCCGGAAATAATTCCGGCGACCGAAGGCTTGCCTTTCACGCTCCATTCCACAAACATCCAGGTGATTGCTGCCATCGCCGCTGCGGTGTTGGTCACCAGCATGGCCATGCCCGCACCCGTGCCCGAAGAAACGGCAGAACCCGCGTTAAACCCGAACCAGCCGACCCACAGCAGCCCGACCCCTATGACACTCATCACAAGGTTAGTAGTGGTGGATTCTTCGGTGTCGCTGCTTTTACCGATGACGATGGCCGCCACCAGTCCGGCAACGCCGGAATTAACGTGCACCACCGTACCGCCGGCAAAATCAAGTGCTGCGCCATAGCCACCAAGTCCCGCGTAGTCCTTAATATTCAGGCCACCGATGAAGCCGCCGGAACCCCACACCCAGTGGGCTACCGGCGCATAAACCAGCAGAAGCCAGAGCGGGGCGATCAGCACCACCGCCGAAAACTTGATACGGTTAGCAACCGAGCCAAACAACAACGCCGTAGTAATTACCGCGAACGTAAGCTGGAACATACAGAAAACACTTTCAGGAATTGTCGGTGCATATGAGGAAAGCGTTGTAGACTTCATATCATCCAGCATCACCTTGCTGAGGCTGCCCACAAAACCCGTGCCTTCACCGAATGCGAGCGCATAACCCACCATCGGCCACAGCACACTGACAATGCAGCAGATGGCGACGGATTG
>JAHFPR010000214.1 GCA_023269645.1 Alphaproteobacteria bacterium
AAATCCGGCGAGAAAGTGCCCGGCGAAAAACTGGCGTTTGTGCTGGGTGATTCTATCCCCAAGGAAGTAATCGGGCGATTCCGGAGTTTTATCGCCGTCGCCCGGATGAGCCAGCGCGACCATCCCTATCCGGAGCAACAAATCGAAACGTCGGAACCGCTGGCCACACTGTTGCAGCGCCGTATGGCGGCCTATACCCCCGGCTCGTGGAGCGACAAGGTACGTAATTACCGCCATGCGCACGGATGGGGTGCCATCACGATGGGAGAAAAATTTAACGAGGCGCTGCACAGCATTAATCCTTCCGCGCATCCGCTTAGTTTTCCCGACGTGAACAGGTTTGAGCATACCCGTAAAGGGAGTGAACAGCAGGTTCGTGCCTTCGCCGATGCATTTGAATTGAAAAATGAGGAACGCGAGGAATTTCTGGGCGCATATGAACGGCAATCCGGAAAATTTGGCAGCACGCTCCAGATGCACGCGGAAACGCCGCAGGAAATCCTGCAAGCTGCCGTCAAGGGAACTTCGCTTACACTGCGGAAACTTGCTTCCGAAAGCGGCATCAGTTATCCGACATTGGCACGCCATACCTTTGGCACATCCCCCGTCACCCTGCCGATGGCGGAAGAAATCGCGCCGCATCTCGACGAAGCCGGAGGGAAATTTCTCAAGGCCGTGGCGGATGACTGGCGGGCACGGGTAGAAAATGCGGAAACTACCAGAGCAAAACTGGCACTGTATCGCTATCGGACGGGTATGACGCTACAGGATATGGGCGATTTATACCTTGGTGTAAGCCGCGAACGTGTGCGGCAGATTGAGGAGAAGCCACATCTTTCCGAAGCACAACTTACGCGCCTTATACCGGCTTACCGCCTCTCGCCGGATGAAGCGGTGAACCTGCGCGCCTTCGCGGAGCAGGAACGCGAGAGGCATAAACCTATTGAAGCGGAGCCTATAAATGCTGCTGTAGTAGAACAAAACTCTGAATCTGTGCAACCACAAAAGCCTGCACCCATCTCCTGGGCAGAATGGGTGGAGCAAGAAGCGCGCGAACGCCACCCCGGCCTCTATCCGAAAACACGGGAATGATGAGGGCTAGAAAGGCATTTTCATGCCCAGTGGGAGAGGTTGTAATTGCCGTCATTACCGCGCAGGCGGGAATCCAGCAGTGCCGCGTCTGCGGCACTGGAAATGTTTTCTGCATCGTAGACACGATGCGCTGGATACCAGCTTTCGCTGGTATGACAAATAGTTATAGGACAGGGTATTAAAACGGCATTTTCATGCCAGGCGGGAGCTGCATTCCGCCGGTGACTTTGGCCATTTCGCTGCTGGTGGCTTCCTCCATTTTGCGGCGGGCATCGTTGCAGGCGGCGACGATGAGGTCTTCCAGCATTTCCGGATCGGCGGGATCAATGAGCTTCGGATCAATTTTTACCTTCTTCGTTTCGCCCTTACCAGTGACGGTGATGGAAACCATCCCTCCGCCGGAAGCCCCGGTGATTTCAATCGCGCCGAGTTTTTCCTGCGCCTCCTGCATCTTTTTCTGCATGGCCTGCGCCTGCTGCATCATTTTCTGGATGTTCATTTTTTCTCCTTCATTTAGGTTTCAGGCAGAGGTTTCAGGTTTCAGCATTCTTTCCTCACTGAAACCTGTTCCTGAAACCTCTTCCATCTCCCGCACCGCCGTAATCTTCGCACCGGGAAATGCGGCGAGCAGTGCCTGTACGCCCCCATCCGCAACAGCATCCGCCCTGCGTTTTTCACGCGCGGCTTCCGCCGTTTCATGCAGGGAGGGTGTGCCGCGTGAGGCGGAAACCACCATCACCCAACGGTTGCCTGTCCACTGTGAAAGCAAATCACCCACCCTGCCTGCGAAGCTGGAGGGTGAAGTCGGCGCGGGGAAGAATTCCACCTTGCGCTGCTTCGCATCGAACGATACCAGGCTCACTTCCTGAAGCTGGCTATAGAGCAAATACTCACCTTTCTTGTCAAATATATCAACTAATTCATTGAAATTATAGGGATTATTCAAATTAATTTCCTGCTTCACCTGCACCGGAGCGAGTGGCAATTCCACCGATGTGCGTGGGGTTTGCGCCGGAATCTTTATCTCTGCTGCACTGTTGCCATTCTTCCGTATATCCTTCACCAGATCACCCGGTGTGGGGAGATCGGAAACGTAGGAAAGCCGCACCAGCAGCATCTCCGCCGCCATCAGCCCGTTATGCGAATGCTGCACTTCGGAAATCCCTTTAAGCAACATCTGCCACATCCGCGCGAGGAACGGGAAGGTGAGCTTTTCCGCCAGAAGTCTGCCCTCCGCGCGGTCGCCTTCGGGCAGATGCTCCGCTTCAGCCAGCTCCGGTATCAGCTTTAACTGCGTGATGAAATGTGTCAGCTCCAGCATATCCTGCATCACGGCAACAGGCTCCGCGCCGCTCTGGTAGAGGGAGCGCAAGGCTTCAATCGCCTCGCGCGGCTTGCCGGAAACCACGTGGCCGAACAGCGTAAACAGCCGCCCGCGCCCCACCAGCCCCAGCATCGCAGACACATGGTCGCGCGTGATTTTCTCTTCCGCCGCAACGCTGCCGAGTGCCTGATCAAGCAGCGAAAGCCCATCCCGCACTGAGCCTTCCGCTGCGTGGGAAATCAGCACCAGCGCATCATTTTCCGCCGATGCGCCTTCCTGTGCCACCACTGAAGCCAGATGCCTCACCAGCGTTTCCACCTCAATGCGCGCGAGATCAAAGCGCATACAGCGCGAGAGAATCGTCACCGGAATCTTGCGGACTTCCGTGGTGGCGAAGATGAATTTCACGTGCGGCGGCGGTTCCTCCAGCGTTTTCAGCAGCGCGTTGAATGCGCTTTTGGAGAGCATATGCACTTCGTCAATAATATAGATTTTATAGCGCGCGGACACGGGATGGTAATGCGCGTTGCCGATGATTTCCCGCATATTGTCCACGCCGGTGCGGCTGGCGGCATCCATCTCCATCACGTCCACGTGGCGGTCTTCCGTGATAGCGCGGCAATGCTCGCAGATGCCGCACGGCTCCGTGGTGGGCTTCGTCCCTGCGCCGTCCGTGCCGATACAGACCAGCGACTTTGCGATAATGCGCGCGGTGGAAGTTTTGCCCACGCCGCGTATGCCTGTCATGATGAAGGCGTGCGGAATGCGATCCTGCCCGATGGCATTGGCAAGCGTGCGCACGAGCACATCCTGCCCGATCAGTTCCGAGAGTTTCCCCGGCCTGTATTTCCGCGCGAGGACTTTGTAATGTTGGTCGTTGGCCA
>JAHFPR010000215.1 GCA_023269645.1 Alphaproteobacteria bacterium
CCGCAAAATGCCCCATGAACTGGACAGAATCCCCCTGGACAGGCTGGATGGGCATTTGCGCGAAAGAGGATTTCCTGAGCAACCCGGACGCGCAGTTCATCCTGCTGTATAACACCATGCGCGCCAATCTCGGACAGCTCGGCAATTTCAACGTCGGAGGCACATCTGTCATCGGCATGAAGATGTACGATCCTGCTACCGGCCAACCTTACAAATGCGGGGGGGCAAACGATCCCAGAGCCGGGCTTGTCGGCCCCATTGTCACCAATGCCGCCGCGCTTGCCGCCATCCACCAGAGCGGCACAGGCGGAATTGCCACCCTGATGGGAGGTTCTTCCATCATCACCATCCAATACGCTAATGTGTGCGATGAATGCCATGCTGTGATGGGTCCCACCGACCCTTCCTGCGATGCGCGGTGCGCACCCGGTGTTACCACCAATTTCTGCGTAGGCGTGGCGGGGGATTACGGCTGTGGGCCTTACGGCACTGTCGGCTCCGGCGTTGTGGTGATGCCGCCGTTGACGGCTGGCCTGGGCAACGACGTGCGCGACCGTATCTGCGCGATGCAGGGTGTCAGCGACGGCATCGTGAACCTGAATGCCAATCCGCTGCATTTCTCCGACGGCACAGACATCGTAGGGCCGGACAACGCTGCGGGAAGCCGGGGCTACCGCGTGTGCAAATTCCCGGTTTCGGATAACACCGCTGCGCCGCCGCCTTCCGGTCGCCCGCAGGCACTGGTTCCAGCCTCGGATGATGATTCGCTCAAGAAAATCTATGCCGCCGTCGTCGGGTATACGGTAGCCTGGCTGCTGATCATGGCACTGGCCGACGCGTTCAGGCGGAAAATTCCGGAAATCGCCCGCGATCTCTCACTGTGGACAGAAAACCGCTCGCCGCCGATCCTTGGTGGGCAGTCGGCAACCTTTGATCAGGTCGCCTCGCGCAGCCACGGCGGCAACCCCAGCGCACCCATTGAGGGAGCCGGCAGGGGCGGAACAAGCTCGCTCTACACACCGATTGGCGGACTCAGCACCGTCGGGCGCGGCATTTCCGGCGTGATGCGTGGCCGCACACGCCCCGGCGAAACTGGCTATAACAAAGCAGGTCAGCGTGCATCGCATGAGCAGGGCGGTATGTTCAGGCACGGCTCTGTCCGGAACTATTTTGATCAGGGGCTGATACAGCGGTTCTACGGAGGCGCAAAGAACAGTGTGCGTCGCCGTGGCGGTTCGGGCGGTAGCGGGAAAAAAGGCGGCGGCGGATCAAAACCGGGCGGCAAGAAACGCTAGGGGAAAATAAACCACCCCACCCCAAGGGGCGGGGTGGTGTTGTCATACCAGCGCAAGCTGGTATCCAGTAGTGCCGCGTCTGCGGCGCAAGACAAGACACTTCCTGCATCGCGGACGCGATGCGCTGGATCCCAGCGTGCGCTGGGATGACAGTACGCCGCAAGCGGTAGGGAATTATTAATTACTCATCTGGCCTATCCTGTATGCCCGCAACCGCCCTGCAGAAATTCCAGGCATCTTTCCAGGCAGAGCGTGAACGCTGGCGGCTGTGGGTTCCCGTGCTGTTCGGCTGCGGGATCATCCTGTATTTCAGCCTGCCTTTTGAGCCATCGCTTGCCCTGGCTTCCCGATTTCTGGCACTGACCATCACCGCAGCGTTGCTCGCCCGCCGACTGCATTTCCGGTTCCTGCTTCCGTTACTCATTCTCCTCACCATCGCGGGTGCGGGATTCACCACCGCCTCCTGGCGCGCCGCGCGCGTACAATCCCCCGTCATCACGGACAATCTGGGAGTCATCTGGGTACGCGCGACGGTACAAACCATTGAGGAACGGGAGCATGGAACACGTGTCCTCCTTAAAAACCTCGATCTCTGGCAGCCGGAAAAAAAGCAGTTCCCTCCGGAGGAAACGCCGCTGCGTGTGCGGCTCAACATCCGCACGGCGGGCATGGAGAATGTGCGGCCTGGGGATGCTATACAAGTCAAAGCTATCCTGAATCCGCCTCCGCGCTATCCAGCTTATCCGGGCGGTTATGATTTCGCGCGCCATGCCTATTTCCAGCGCATCGGCGCGGTGGGATACAGCGTTTCGCCCATTACCGTGCGCACACCCGCAACAGAGCCGGGGCTGGAGCGTCTCCGCCACACTATCACCGAACGTATCCTCAAGGGCATGGGCGGCAAGGAAACACCCGCTGCACCCATCGCCGCCGCGCTTGTCACCGGCGATCAGGGGGCGATTGATAAAGAAATCTACACCGCCATGTACAACACCGGCGTGGGGCATATTCTCTCCATCTCCGGGCTGCATATGGCCATCGTGATGGGCGGATGCTTTTTCCTGGTGCGGGCGATGCTGGCACTGATGCCGTTTATCGCGTTGCGCTATGCCATCAAGAAATGGGCGGCGGTTTCGGCGATTCTCGTGGGGATTTTCTACCTGCTCATCAGCGGTTCCTCCGTGCCCGCCGAGCGTTCCACCATCATGGCCGGGCTGTTCTTCCTCGCCATTATTTTCGACCGGATCGGCACACCGATGCTGCCCATCGCCTGGGCAGCACTCATTGTGCTGATACTCTCGCCGGAGGAGCTGATGGGGCCGAGCCTGCAGATGTCCTTCGCCTCCGTGGTGGCACTGATCGCCGCGTTTCAATACCTGCACGATTTTCGGCAGAAGCGGCGCAGCCTGCTGATTGCACCCCCGTCCTTCCCGCGCCGCTTCGTCACCTATATGTTTGATATGACACTCTCCTCCTTCGTGGCGGGCATGGCGACCGCGCCCTTCGCCATTTACCATTTCGGGCGATACTCCAACTACAGCGTCCCGGCCAACCTGCTCGCCATTCCGCTGACTTCTTTCTGGGTGATGCCCTGGTGTATGTTTTCGCTGCTGCTGATGCCGTTCGGGCTGGAGCGTCTGGCACTCATCCCGGCGAAATGGGGGCTGGATATATTTATTGACTTCGCAAATTATTTCAATAGCTTGCCGCATATTATTATCCTTGTGCCTTATATCGCCGCGTGGGTGCTCGGCGTGTTTTCGCTGGGGGGCGTGTGGCTGTGTTTCTGGCGGACGCGGATGCGTTATCTGGGCGTGCCGCTGATGCTGCTCGCGCTGGGTTGCATCCTGTTGCCGCCGCGCGGGGCGGATGTGCTGGTGAGTGAAGACGGCAAGATGTTCGCCGTGCGCGATGCGGAAGGTCAACTGGTATTTTCCTCGCTGAAATACGCGCGCTATGCCCGCTCACAATGGCTCCGCATGAA
>JAHFPR010000216.1 GCA_023269645.1 Alphaproteobacteria bacterium
CGCATATCTCCAGCAGGGTATCGGTCATAGTGCAAGTATAACCGCACCGGCGACCACAAGGGAACCCCCCGCCGCCACTTTCCACGTCAGCGGTTCGCCGAGGAAAATCACCGCGAAAATAATCACCAGCGCGACGCTGAGTTTATCCACGGGCGCAACGCGGGAGGTCGGTGCCAGTTGCAGCGCGCGGTAATAGCAGAGCCAGGAAAGCCCCGTCGCCACGCCGGAAAGCACCAGCAGCATCACACCGCTGCGGGAGATTTTATCCAGCGGTTGCCACTCCCGGCGCACGGCCACGATGCCCGCCGTCATCATCAAAATAACCACGGTGCGGATGAGGGTGGCGAGGTTGGAGTTCATCTCGCTCACCCCGATTTTCCCGAAGATCGCCGTCAGTGCCGCAAACACCGCCGAGCCGAGCGCAAAGATAAGCCAGTGGTTGGGCATGGTGTAGACCTTGTTGAAAGTGCCGTTATGCATTCCGCCGATAGAGGATTTTCCCCACACGATCAATATGTTCTTTCAGCGGCAAATGGCTGATACTGCGGTAGTCCGTTACATCGAACATATAAGGAGTGGGGAGGTCTTCCAGCTCCATCTTGAGACGGGCAGCAATATCAGCATCGGCAACGATGGCAAGGTCAATATCCGAACCAGGCTTCTGCGTTCCTTTGGCGCGTGAGCCGTAGACACTTACCTGCACAATCTCCGGGTGGGCGGAAAACACGCCGTGCAGAAGTGTCAATGTCTGTTCCGGCAGGCCGAATGTCATGGTTACAGTTTCCGCTTCAGAACAAGATGCGCTTGCACGAGTGCCCCTGCATAGTGCTTCCGGATATTCTCGGCAGCAGCCAGTGCTTTTTTCTCATCATAGACGTGCGCCATCAGGTTGCGATCCGCCAGCATAGTGATCCAGCCCTCGCCATCCTTAATGATTCCGTGGTGAAAAGCCTGCTTGATAACATCACGAGGCAGACTTGCATCCACACCGCTGTAACGAAGGCAATCTTGCAGCACTCTCCATCCTAGCTGAAAAGTAAACTGGTATGTACAGGCTAATGCAATTGTATACAGATAATTCTCAGGCTCCTTCGTACTAGCATTCACTGCTTCCTTTAGGCACAACAACGCTTTGCCAAAGTTTTCGAACCTGTGCTGCCCATGAATATCATCCACCTTGCTTAAAATTTTTCTAGGCCGCATTCGTAATCTCCACCAGTTTATCCAGCGCGGTTTTCGCCCGCCCGGAATCAATGGATTGCGCGGCGAGGGCAAGCCCCTGATGCAAATCCGTCGCCTTGCCCGCCACAATCAGTGCCGCCGCCGCGTTCAGCAGCACGATGTCGCGGTAGGGCTTCAGCTTGTGCCCCTCCTCCTTCCCGTGCCCGGCGAGCAGATAGCGGAGTGCCTGCGCGTTGACCATCGCCTCGCCACCCGCCAGCGCGTTCGGGTCTTCCGGGCGCGCCAGGCCATATTC
Source organism: Alphaproteobacteria bacterium (assembly GCA_023269645.1). Taxonomy (GTDB): domain Bacteria; phylum Pseudomonadota; class Alphaproteobacteria; order Rickettsiales; family UBA8987; genus JAHFPR01. The sequence continues at coordinate 1,478 of JAHFPR010000216.1, forward strand.
CTCCGGCGTGATGGTGAAAGTTCGCACCTGCCCGTTTTCGAGCGCGGCCACGTAGGTTTCGCCTGTAGTGGTGAGTTCGTCCATGCCGTCCGCGCCGTGCACCACCCAGGCGTGTTTGGAGCCAAGATGGTCGAGCACCCGCGCCAGCGGCTCCACCAGATCACGGCTGTACACGCCGAGCACCTGACGCTCCGGCATCGCGGGATTAATGAGCGGCCCCAGCACGTTGAAAATGGTGCGCATCGCCAGCTCCCGCCTTATGGGCGCAACTTCGCGCATTGCAGCATGGAAGCGCGGAGCCATCAGGAAGCAGATATGCGCCTCCGTCAGTGCCCGCACCATCACATCCTCCGCCGCATCAATATTCACGCCGAGCGCGCGCAGCACATCCGCCGAGCCGGATTTCGAGGACACCGCCATATTCCCATGCTTGGCAACTGGAATGCCGCAGCCCGCCACCACGAACGCCGCCGCCGTGGAGATATTATACGTACCCTTTTTATCGCCGCCCGTGCCACACGTATCCAGAATGCGCGGGCGAAGCTCCTCCGGCACGGTGAGCTTCTTCGCCTTGTTGCGGAGTGCCATCGCCGCGCCGGTGATTTCCTCCACCGTTTCCCGGTTGATACGCAGCCCCATGAGCAACGCCGCGATCTGCGCCGGGGTTGCGCCGCCCAACATCATAATCTGAAACGCGCGCCCCGCATCCGGAATGCCGAGATGCTTTCCCTCTGCCACCAGCCCCAGAATGCGCTGCATTTCGTTGGCGGAACCCTCGCGCTCGATCACGGTAATCATGGCCATAATTAAATCCCCTCCAGAAAATTCTTCAGCAGCGCGTGGCCGTGTTCGGAGGCGATGCTCTCCGGGTGGAATTGTACGCCGTGCAGGTTATATTCCTTATGCTGCACGGCCATGATGATGCCGTCCTCCGTTTCCGCCGTAATAGTGAAGCATTGCGGCAGGCTCGCCCGCTCGGCGATCAGCGAGTGGTAGCGCGTGGCCTTGAAGCGGGGCGGCAATCCCCGGAATATCCCCTGCCCGGTATTTTTTATCTCGCTGGTTTTGCCGTGCATCGGCTCCGGCGCGCGGATGATTTTGCCGCCGAACGCCTGTACCATTGCCTGATGGCCGAGGCATACGCCCAGCATCGGCACTTTTCCAGCACCCTGTTTTATCAGCTCCAGGCAGATGCCCGCCTCGTTCGGGGTACAGGGGCCGGGGGAAAGCACGATGCCCTGCGGCGCAAGCGCGAGCAGCTTTTCGGCGGGCAGCGCATCATTGCGATAGACCGCCACCTCCGCGCCAAGCTGGCCGAGATAATGCAGCAGGTTATACGTGAAACTGTCGTAATTATCGACCAGTATCAGTTTTTTTTCTGCGGTGCTTCCTGGAGTTTTTTCTGCCACGGTTGACCCTTTTTTACATCTTCCGGCACGAGGCTGCCTTCCTTGATTCTCATCCCGATGTCCGGATCCTGCATGATCGCGTCCATCTGCGAAACGCACTTGCCGTTCAGGCACATGGTGGAAAGCGCATGGCACTTGTTCTTTTCCACTTTCGCGTTGAACTCCTTGCAGAATTTCGCCAGTTTTTCATCCGGCAGGATACAGGTTTTGGCGAATTCCCGCATCTTTGTTTTGAGCGCATCATTTTTCTCCGGCTCGCCGAGGCTGACCACTGTCTGGCTGCAGGGCATCGCTTCCCACGGGCATCCCAGGCTCACCGAAGTGCAATCACTATCCTTCCAGCACTCCTTGAGCTTTGCCGCATCCTTACGGATTTTTTTGGCAAG
>JAHFPR010000058.1 GCA_023269645.1 Alphaproteobacteria bacterium
CGAGGATGTCCGGCTCAATGCCGGTCGCCTGAATCGAACGCCCGGAAGGCGTGTAATAGCGCGAGGTGGTGAGGCGTATCGCGCTATCCCCCGGCAGCGGGATGATGGTCTGCACGGAGCCTTTGCCAAACGATTTCGTGCCCATCAGCACCGCGCGCCCCTGATCCTGCAGCGCGCCCGCTACAATCTCCGAGGCCGAGGCCGAACCGCCGTTAATCAGCACCACGATCGGCAGGCCGTTCAGCACATCGCCCGGCGTGGAATTGAAGCGGTGGGTATCCTCCGCCTCGCGCCCGCGCGTGGAAACGATTTCCCCGTGGTCGAGGAACATATCCGACACCGCGATCGCCTGATCCAGCAACCCGCCCGGATCGTTCCGCAGATCAAGCACCACGCCCTTCACCTTATCCTTGCCGATTTCGGTGGTGCGTTTATCGAGTTCTTTCTTCAGTTCCGCATCGGTTTTATCGGCGAAGCTGGTGATGCGGAGGTACACTACATCGTCCCCCTCCACGTGTCCGCGCGCCGACTGGATGTGGATGACATCGCGCGTGAGGGTGACATCAAACGGCTGCTCTTCGCCTTCCCGCACAATGGTCAGCGTGATGGGCGTTTTAGGCTTGCCGCGCATTTTCCCCACGGCATCCTTGAGGTTCATGCCGATTACCGACTGGCCGTCAATATGGCTGATATAATCCCCCGCCTGCAGCCCCGCCTTGAACGCGGGGGTATCGTCAATCGGCGAAACGACATAAACCAGCCCGTTTTTCATGGTGACTTCAATCCCCAGGCCTCCGAACTCGCCGGTGGTGGTGATCTGCATTTCCTTGAAGCCCTCCGTATCGAGGTAGCTTGAATGCGGGTCAAGCGCGGTCAGCATCCCGTTGATGGCGGATTCCACCAGCTTTTTATCGTCCGGCTTCTCCACGTAGGATTCCCGCACTTTCTCGAACACGTCCCCGAACAGGTTGAGCAGCTTCAGCGTATCCTCGGTATTTTCCGCAGCAGGCTTGGCATCTTTGGGGGGGGCAGCATACAGGGCAGCGGGGAACAGGGCGGAGCCGGAGGATAATGCGGCGATCAGGCCGAGGGTCAGAAGCGGTTTGCGGAACATGGATACATCCTTGCGTTGGGGGTCGGTGATTCAGTGGTACATTAAAAGAGGTGTTCCTGTCATTATCTTTGGTTGCGGAAGCGTCATCAATGCGAGCACCGTGGGCGCAATGTCACATAATCCCCCGGCGGCGAGTTTCGCGCCCGGCTGCGCGCCCGCCACGATGAGCGGCACGGGACCGGTGGTGTGTGCCGTATGCGGGCTGCCGGTTGTGGGGTCAACCATCTGCTCGGCGTTGCCGTGATCGGCGGTGATGAGCAGCGCGCCGCCCTGTTTCTCCACCGCTTCGCGCACACGCCCCAGGCATTTATCCACGGCTTCCACCGCCTTGATCGCTGCTGCCTCGTCACCCGTATGCCCCACCATATCGCCGTTGGCATAATTCACCACGATGAGGTCATACTTTCCGGAGGTAATCGCTTCCACCAGCTTATCCGTTAGCTCAAAGGCCGACATTTCCGGCTTTTCGTCATACGTCGCCACGTTGGGGGAAGGAATCAGGATGCGATCTTCGCCTGGGAACACGGCCTCCTGTCCGCCGTTGAAGAAGAAAGTGACGTGCGCGTATTTCTCCGTTTCCGCGATGCGGAGCTGCTTCAAGCCCGCCCTGGAAACAATCTCGCCAAGCGTCTGCTCCGGCTCGTCGCTGGGGAACAGCGTGGCGAGATGCTTGCTCAGCGCGTCCGAATATTCCACCATGCCCACCTGCGCGGAGAATGTTATCGCCTTGCCCCGCGCAAAACCCTTGAACTCCGGATCCACCAGTGCCGAGAGGGTCTGCCGCGCGCGGTCAGAACGGAAATTCGCCATAAGCAGCGCGTCGCCATCCTTCATGCCGCTATAATCGCCGATGACGGCGGGCAGCACGAACTCATCCGTTTTGCCGAGCTTGTAGCTTTCCGCAATCGCCGCGAGGGGTGAATCCGCGTACGCACCTTCCGCCTGCACGATGGCCTGATATGCGAGCGCGGTACGTTCCCAGCGGTTATCCCGATCCATGCCGTAATACCGCCCGGAAACCGTAGCGATCTGCACATCCTTCAGTCCGGCGATGCCTTTCAGAAAATGCTCCATATACCCCTTTGCGCTATCCGGCGGAGTATCTCGCCCGTCAAGGAAAGCATGAATCCGCACTGGAATCCCCGCTGCGGAAAGGATACGCGCGAGCGCGAGAATATGCTCACTGTGCGCGTGCACGCCGCCGTCGGAAACCAACCCCATCAGGTGGCACGTGCCGCCGGATTTTTTCACCGCTGCCATGAGTTTCTGCAATGCATGATGCTTTGCGAGACCGCCTTCGGTGATCGCCTTGTCAATGCGCGGGAGGTTCTGGAAAATGACGCGCCCCGCGCCGATGGTCATATGTCCGACTTCGGAATTCCCCATCTGCCCTGCGGGCAAGCCCACCGCTAATCCGCTGGTGGCAAGCTGCGTGTGCGGGCACTCTTGCATCAGCGCATCCCAGTGTGGGGTGCGCGCCAGCGCGATGGCGTTATGCGCGGATTCCGCACGCTCTCCCCAGCCATCGAGGATACACAGCACTACGGGTTTCGGTCGTTTTTTCACGCAGGAATCTTCCTTCTCCAAAAGGCAAGGCATGATAGCCGGAGGGAGAGTGGAGCACAAGATGTTATGCGTCTTTCTTTAATGACGCAGGTACTGCTGGTGCGGTCTGGTGTAGATGTTGGGGCTGTCGCATGGGAGGCGATGCAACCACTGCCCACAGTTCTGCACCTGCCGGGGCGGGTAAAAGGATAGTGCCCCCGCGACCACAGCCATTTTTCTTGAAATTAACCCCGCTTGTGGCGGTTATGTCACAAAAAAAGACAAAAATCTTTTTTTTCTTAACCGAGAATTAACCAGAACTCGTTTATACTTAGTATTCTTAAGGGGATAGTTGTGTAGTTGATTTTGTATTTATTTATCTGCTCTAATAAAGTTAGAATAAATACTTTATTAATTAAAAAACTATGTTATAGTATGGGAATTAAACCAACTAATGGAGGAGACTATGAACACCAAACTTACAACACTGACAAAACTTGCGTTAGTTGCTGCTATAGCCACCACTACTTCTGTAGGTGTGGCCAAAGCTGCAACATTTAGCGAGAGTGCTACAATTTCGATTGTACAGGCACTGTCATTATCGCAAACCACCCAGATGAATCTCGGTGTGGTACAGCGTCCGTCTTCAGGTACGCAGACTGCAATCGTTAGCACAGCCGGAACACCAAGCGGTACGATCACATATGTTGATAACGCTGCTGTACGCGCGGGTGCATACAGTATCGCCGGTTCTGCGCTAAATACCATTAGTATCAGTGCTGTGGACGATGCGAATGTTGCGGGTCTTACCTTTACAGCCTTGAGTGGCAGCTATAATGGCGGTAGTGCGACTAACCTGCTGACGGGTATTACTGGCGGGGTAGCCCCTGGAGCCGGTAAGACACTGAATGTTGGCGGCACGTTGCAGGTTGCCAGCACGGTGGTAGAAGGTATATATGCGCCGTCCTTCACGCTGACCGTAAACTATGAATAAAATAATATAATACAAAGTTTACCGGAAAAGGGCGGCCAATGGGTCGCCCTTTTTTTGCTGTGGATACTATCCGGAGTATTCCCTTCTGTTTTTACTGTACTTCAGGTGCGGGATGCCTCATATATTTGTAATTATTTATTCAAATTAACACACGCACAGATTGTATCATTGTGGACTGGTGTGCCATCTTGAGGTGCGCATTCTGGGACATTAGTACAGATATGACACACGCATAAGTAGTCATGCCTCCACACAAAAACCACAATTAATTGATGTAATACATATTGTTACAAGCAATCTTCCAAAACTGGCACGCCCCTTGCATGTATATTCTTGAGTTGTAGTATGATGTCTAAAGATGGGACATAGGGATAACGCATGATGGGGTTAAGTTATAACAGGCAACGAAGTGGTGTTCTGTGTCTGTCCTCCTTCATGGTGCTCGTGATGGCTAGCCTGTCACCCACCGCCTCATATGCGTTTTCCTTCTCTCCCTCTGCATCCATTACAATTGTTAGTGCTGTGGGGGTCAGCGAACAGCAAGGACTGAATTTTGCCACGATCAACAAGCCGGAAACGTCGGTGGTTGTGGAAGTAACACCGGATGGAGCACTTGGTTCCAACACCACCGCATCGATGGCAGGCGGCAGTAGCCCCACTGCGGGCGTTTATACCATCTCAGGATCAGCAACGCAGACGATCAGCATCACGGCTTCAAACGTGGGGAATGTAGAGGGGATTTCTTTCAATGCCATCAGCGGTAAATACAATAACGGCAGCACGGTGAACCTTGTATCCGGTGTCAGCGGGCTAGTGCCCCCAGGTGCAGGCAAGGCACTTGCTCTGGGCGGGACGCTTACCATACAACCGACCATTGGTACGGGTACATTTGCCCCGCAAATCGCACTGAACATCAATTACGAGTAATTTACCAGCAGAGAAGCAAGTGCATGGCACTGTCTAATCAGGATTGCTTTCAGCAATCCCTGGCATTGCGCCGGATGCCGTGACAGGCACGGCATGACAAGGTGAGAAAACCTACCTATAAGAACCGGTTTTCGGTTTATCGTCCTTCTCTTTGTCATTACCTGCCGGGTCTGTGCTTTCTTTCGTAGTCTTTTCCAGAGTAAAATTCTGTGATTCATACACTTCGCTGCCGCCCGGTATACTAATATCGAGATTTTTATCCACGCGCACACCAAGCGACTGTAGCTGCTCATCGGAAAGCAGGATATGGTAATCTCCCTGTGTCACTTTTTCAAAGAGATATTGCCCATCAAATTCGGTCTTTGTTTCCATCACCTGGCGACCATCCCGTGTCAGCAAATAGACAGTAATACCGGGGATTGGATCATTTCCCAAATACACCGTTCCATCAATTTCACTGGTTTCCACCACCGGAAAATCTATCAGTGCCGTGACTCCCGGCCTCCCAAGCACGGCATAACCTTCCTGTGTCGGTTGCCAGAAGGCATCTTCCAGTGTCCCGGTATCCAGCACAACTGTTGTAAAGCTATTGGCGGTTAACCCCGCGATGGTGGTTGAGCCATCTTCATTGCGCTGTGGAGGATGAGAAAATTTCCCATAACCGATTTCCGGGAGAATCTTCTCGTCGCCATCCAGTATGTTGTTATGGTTTTTATCAAGGAACGCCCGTGCGGATGCCATTCCAGCTTCAGCAATTCCTGCATTTTCCATATGCCAGGCGCGTGTGCGCGGATCCTGATAGAGCGAGAAGGAGACATTAACTCCTATAAGGAAATTATTTTGGTCATCACCTTCCAGGCGTGTGCTGATGCGGTAATTCCTGGCATCCCAGTTCAGTACCCCCGCAAGGCTTGTTTGCCGGTTTCCTGTCAACGCCTTTCTAATATCCACGCGTGCATTAAGTTTCTCCGTGAGGCTCCGTTGCGTGGATAAGGTAATATCCTGAAATGCCGCATCAGGGTAAACATCATAGCCGGTATCCAGCCGCACCACTGCATCGCGGTAACGCCCGCGCGCAGAAATTGTGCCGTTTATGTCAGTGCTGTTGATACCGGAACTATCTTGCAACACCGCACCCAGGCGATTGGTAAAGGAAAAACCGAACATTGATGTGGTGAGTGAATTATCAAGACTGGTAATGGCTGTATTGTTCTTGAAGAATTCGTATTTTGCCTTCAGTGTATAAGGAACATTAATGGCGGTAGGTAGATTGAGTGTGCCGTTTAGATCCAACGATGTAGTGCTCAATTTACCCGTGCTACTGCTGGAACTGCTGCTCCCGCTGCCGGAGCTGCTTGTGCCACTGCTGGAACTGCTTGCGTCCAGGCTCAAGTCGTTCAACAGGCTTGAATCAGCACCGGAGCCTGCACTGCTTGCGGCACTGTTGTTCTGACTGCTCTGATCGTTGAAATTGTTGAACAGTTCCTGTTGCATACGGATGCCAACATCATGATAACTGGTATTTGCCGTGAGGCGAACCGCCGAGCCGCCCGTGGTGGTATCATACACGGTGGCCGCTTGCGTGATGACATCTTCAAGCAGGGAAGTCGCCACTCCCAGTGATTGATAAAGATGTTCCCCATCGCCCAGCTCATTGTAATTACTGCTATAGGTTGCGGTTAGCCGATCTGTCACGCCATATTCTACCTGACCCACTGCAACCATCTGACCTTCCGTGTTATCCGCCTTCACGGGGATGAGGTTTTTATTCACCTCGTTCACGGATAGCTGGTAGTTATATTTCCCCTGCTTGATAACGGCATCAGCGATAGAGAAATGCTTGATCTCTTCCCGGATTTCCCCTTGAGGGCCATAGAACACCAGCTTGATGGCATTGTTACCATAGAGCACCGGAACATTGTGAAACTCGTAGCGACCATCCGCTCCGATCGTCAAAAAAGCTATGAGCGTCGTGTTGTTATAAAGCTCCACCTCCCATCCCGGCCTTTCAGTGCCCTGAATTGTGGTGGTATCAAACTGCGTGGCACGTTCCAGCGGAAAATTGGAAATGGCAACGCCACGCCCAAGGCCACTACCGTTCACCAACTCGGTTTCAAAGGAGTTTACATCTCCCACCTCCAGCGAAGTCAGCCCTAGTGTTCCAAGTAACTTGCCGTCAGCATCCCGTCGGCTACCCGTTACACGCAAGTCGCTGAATTCCTTGTTCGTGCCGGTGGCGAACCACTCGGTATTCAGCCACCCCATGTCACCGGAAAATATTGCTGAATATTCCGTAGTGAGGGCACTCCCGTCTTTGCTGCTTGCCAACTCCGAACCAACTGTAATATCAGCAAAAGGCCATTCCCAGCGTTCACCATATGGCACGATATAGGGTGGGTATTTCTTTTCAAGTTTCTGGCGTTGTTTCCAGCTATCATGTGCTTGCTCACGCTCCTTCTGGGCTTGCATGGGCAGCAGCACAGTAGGATCTATATTCAATATTTGTGCATTAAAATTTATAGTGATATTGAGCGGCAACCATTGCTGCAACAATGTCTTCAGCACAAAAATATCGCCATTATCCACAAACGCATCCCCAGGCGAGAGTGCATAGTCTTTTCCTGCGATAGTGGCCTGGTGTGCGGGAATATCCAGCTGGAAAGTATTTTCTTCCTTGATGAACCAACCCGATGCGGAGCTATTTTTCTCATCCACCTTAATGGCAAATTGCAGTGCCCTGGATAACTGCTTGATTCCAATATAAAAATTATTATCCTGCTTGTATATATCCAGCAATTCATCATATGTCAGATTCTTGATACTCATTTCAAAGGATAGGTAATTATTCGCAACAGGAGACACCTTTTTCTCCAGATGCAGTGCGGGCGGCTGTTCCTCCTTGATGGGGGAAACACCTGGTTCCGGTCGTATAATTTCTATGTCCGTGGTGTGGTGTGCAACCGCTTCATCCGTCACCTGCGGTGGAACGGAAGGCATAACTTCAGCGGTCGGTATTTCAGGGGGCATCCTGGGCGAGGGAATAAGTGGATCCGGTGTTTCCACAGGAGAAGCGGGTGCTCCTGAAAGTTCTGAAGGCAGTGTCATGCGGGCTTCCTCCTGATCCTTCAGATTTTCCAGCGGGGGAAGATGCTTCAGGCGTAACTTTGCGCCCTGGTAATCAACTGCAATATCAAAATGGAAATAGTGATAAAGAAAATGCAGGTCAACATAAACGCCGTGCGGCGTAGCAATCACCTGCCTGGGGCTATAGGGCTTTACTACTTTGCCAAAACGCACCTGCCCCCGCGCTATATCGAGGGTAAATCCCTGCTTCGGGTTTTTATACCAACCGCTTGTGATATAGGTGTCCGGGTTAAAATCTGTGGTGAAGTGCAATGCTTTGAAAAACTGATCGAGCGAGAGCAGCAGCCCACCGTCGTAAGTATAGCCTTCTACATAAGCAGCGGATGTATTGTCTATTACCAACGTATAGCTGGTGGCATTTTCAGGTGCAATCGGCGAGGGATAATCACCCATTCGCAGCGTGGGTGCGGGTTCCTGTGCGGCGGCGGATTGTTGCTGTGCAAGACAGAATACCAACCCAAGTAACACAATCACCCCTTTCACCTGGGCATCCCCCGCTTCCCATCCCAAACAGATTAAAGAGCTTTGCTCTGCTCTGCTATTAACGTGCCACCGTCATCTTCCTGTTTGCGATACGTTACTTTAAGCTCACCGTCTTTCACCTCTGTCAGACCTTCGGGTAACTCCACCGGAAAATCAAAGGTACGCCGTTTATTCGGCGTAAACACTGAAAGCCCTGGGAGGAACTTTAGCAGGTAATCCTTCCCGTTTTTCGTTGTAAAAGTCACGGCTATATCGCCGTATACCGAGCTGTTTCCCTCGCGGTTAAATGCCATTTTCAGATGCGGCTTGCCATCCTCGGCGGCAGGAGCCATCTCAATATCGCTTATCGTGATAGCGTAATGCACATCGCCATTGCGGACAATCAGGGGGATGCTCATGCCATAGTTTACCTGCACCTGGATGCCTAGTTGTCCTGGCTTGTCTCCGGGAATGACGGCAGGTGCGTCCGGTATCACCTGTACCTGGATATGAGAGCGGTATTCACCTTCCGCCAGGTCTTTTGGCTTGCGGAGCTGAATACGCACGGTCTGAGAAGATTTCGGCTCCAATGTGAACGCTCGCGGGGATAACCGCACCAGTTCATCAGCAAATTTCTCATCTTCCCTGGGTTCTTTTATAGTTTCATATGTACCATCCTCCAGCATACGACGATGAACAAGCTCTACACGGTATTGCGTAGCCTTATCGCTGGGGTTGCTGACCAGCAGCCTGTCTTTACTCGTTCGGCCTTCCAGCACAACCCGCGTAGGTGCGAGCACCAGATTCTGCGCCTTCGCCGGAGCAGGAAGCGCACTGCCAACGCCCACCAGCAGTGCCGCCATCATGAACATTACTGTTGAATGCCGCATTTTATTCTCCCCTTGATTATTGTTCATTGATTACAAGATTATAACTTAGTGCCTGGTTCTGCGCGACCGATACGCTGCTGGTTGCCCTCAACCGCGCCACAATTTCAATATTCTGACCGGCCTTCTTCGGCCCTGTCAGCCAGCCTGTGGGCAAGTCACCGCTGGCAGTGTTATATGTAACGCTCCGGTAACGCACTTTGAAATTATCCAGAGTAAACCCTGAGGGAACCTGGATATTATTGATATTGATGTTAATGGAGGTGGTGTTGGAATTACTCTTGATATTTACCAGGCCCTGGCTGGTGACGGTGCTCAGCATTTGAATGGTGGTGCTTCCGGCATTCAGGCTTCCATCTATATTGAGCACAATGTTTTTTGTGCCGGAAAGTGGCCGCACTGCCGTGGCAAAATCCAATGATTTCTGCGTGGTTGCCGTGATGGTGGCTTGTGCCGGAACGGGAGCCGCCAGCAACGCCAGTGCTCCCATAATCCCCACATTTCGCAGCACTCTGGAAAATACCACCATACCAAGCCTCTCTCTGTTTGCTTATACCCTCCGGCATACAGGATGCCAAGGAGAATTACAGGCAGTGTTCACTAAAAAATCCCAGGCGCGGGTCGTAGTCCGACTTCCGAATTCCCCATCTGGCCTTCGGGCAAACCCACCGCCAAACCGCTGGTGGCGAGTGCAAGTGGGCAAGTATTATTACAGGATTCCCTCCGCCGCCTGCGGGAGGGGCGAAATAGTTAATCCCGATGGTACGGATGCCGGTTGAGGATGCTCCAGGCGCGGTAGAGTTGCTCGGCCAGCAGCGGGCGTATCAGCAGGTGTGGATAGGTGAGGGAGCCGAACGAGAGCAATAAATCCGCGCGTTTCCGCGCCGCCTCGCTATGCCCGTCCGCCCCGCCGATGAGGAACGCGATGGGCGCGCCCTCCGTTTCCCACCCCTGCAGTTTCTGTGCGAAATCGCGGCTGGTGAATTGCTTGCCGCGCTCATCCAGTGCCACGATTTTCGCTCCGGCGGGAACGCA
>JAHFPR010000217.1 GCA_023269645.1 Alphaproteobacteria bacterium
GAATTCCTTGGAAAAATACTTCGTGATCGCCGCCGTCAGCGTCGTCTTCCCATGATCCACATGGCCAATCGTCCCAATGTTGCAGTGCGGCTTCGTGCGGGCAAATTTCTCTTTGGTCATAGCAGTCCCTATTCCTTCTTCTTATAAATTGCTGAACCGGATGACCGGATCAGATTTTCTTCCTAATGTACCGTCATTTCCCCAAAACTGGAGCGGGTGAAGGGAATCGAACCCTCATAGCCAGCTTGGAAGGCTGGAGCTTTACCACTAAGCTACACCCGCCTAATGCAAGGCTGTTTTCGATATACTCACCCGACAAGGGCGCACTTAATACATGAGTTAAAACCGGAAAGCAACGGAAATTTTGAATAAAAAGCAGATTATAGTAAATTACTCCAGTCTGTTGTTGCCCGTGAGCTTGCGGGCACATCCCGCAAGGGCGAAGCGTGGTGGTGGAGGTTGGATTTGAACCAACGTAGGGAAAACCCGACAGATTTACAGTCTGTTGCCATTGACCGCTCGGCCACTCCACCAGCTCTTTTTAGTTCGCTCCCGTGTTGGATTCCTATCCAACACGATAAGCCTAAGCACTTCGTGCACTGAAGGGAGGCTCGCTGACTCGCTCGCTTTCCATTCTCCGCACCGTTGCAGGCTTGCTTCTTCTGCGCTTGTGCGGTAGAAGCAGGGCGTTCTTTCTAAATGAATGGAAATCAAATGACAAGAGGAAATCCGCACTGCAGGCACGAAGCGAAGCCCGGCAAAGGCACACACCGGAATTCCTATTGGCTTTATGGCAAGCACGCGGTTTCGGCGGCACTTGCCAATCCGGAGCGGAAGCTGCTGCGTTTGTGGCTGGTGAATACCCGTCATCCTGAGCCAAAGGTAAAGGATCCCATGCTGCAGGAGATTCTTCGCTCCTCTCAGAATGACAAGGTGGAATATGTAGACGCGCGGCGGTTCGATACTATCCTGCCACCGGACACGCCACATCAGGGCATCGCAGCGGAAGTGCTGCCGCTTGCCGCGAAATCCTTGCAGGATATAGCGAACCTGCGGCGCATCATGGTGCTGGATCAGGTGACTGACCCGCATAATGTCGGGGCGATACTACGCTCCTGCGCAGCTTTCGGGGCGGATGCGCTGGTGATGCCGAAGGATCATTCGCCGGAGGAGGGCGGTGCGCTCGCCAAGGCTGCTTCCGGCGCGCTGGAGGCTGTTCCCGTGGTGAAAGTCACGAACCTCGTCAGTGCGCTGAAGGAGCTGAAGGCGCAGGGCGTGTGGCTGCTGGGGCTGGATGGCAAGGCGAAGCTCCACCTCCACGATGCGCCCGGATACGATAAGGTGGCTCTGGTGATGGGCGCGGAGGGCGCGGGGCTGCGGCGGCTCACCCAGGAGCATTGCGATCTGCTGGTTTCCCTCCCGATTTCTAGCAAGGTGGAAAGCCTGAACGTCTCCAATGCCGCAGCCATTGCACTGTATGCGTTAAGTGCCGGTATCAGTAAGGTGTCTAAGTAATTCACTTGCACTCACACCAGTACTCACACTATAATAGTGCCCCAATGCCGACTTAGCTCAGCTGGTAGAGCAACTGATTTGTAATCAGTAGGTCGCGAGTTCGAGTCCCGCAGTCGGCACCAGGCTTTGCCGGATAATGAGATGATTGGATGACTGGATTAAATTCATCAATCTAATCATCTAATCATCCAATTATCCATTTATCCAGAGGAGGAAACATAATGACCAAGGTAAAATTCGGCGGGATTTCGGGCGAGCAGCTTCGGCAATATATCGAGCGCATCGAGCAGCTTGAGCAGGAAAAACAGGACATCGCCGATAACATCCGGGATGCGTTCGCGGAAGCAAAAGGCAACGGATTTGATGTGAAAGTCATGCGCCAGCTCATCAAAATCCGCAAAATGAAGCCCGAAGAGCGCGACGAGCAGGAAACGGTGCTCGATCTTTACAAGCACGCACTGGGAATGCTTCCGGGCGGCGGTGAGCGCGATAAAGAAGCGGCGTAGGAATGATGACGACGCGCAAGGCATTTTTTACTTTACTGACGGTGTTGGTGCTTGTTTTTGCTGCTTCTTCCGCCCATGCGGAGGAAATCGGCGGGCTTGATCTGGATTCCTTCGATTCCGATACGGCGGCCAAGGCTGTGCTGGATAAACGCTTCCCAGCGGGCGCAGCGGCCAGCGCGCTGGAGGAGGCACTTTCAAAATCCATTCCGGCACTGCAATGCCAGACCGCACAGGATATGCTGACGTGCAGCGGGCAAAGTATGTTCGGCGCAGGTTTCATCGTGACAAAAAACTGGACGGTCATCGCAACGCTCGCAGAGGGAAAGGTGCGCTCAATCGCAGTAAAATCCATGCAGGAAGTATCAAAAGACCAATCCAATTCAAAACACTAACATTATTTTCCATAATATATATTATGCGACAATCAGATTTTTGGGTGACAAGTCAAAGTGCGGGGTGACAAAAAAACTATGCTTACTCAAACCAAAGGCCGCATCTTCTCCGGCGTGCAGCCTACGGGGAACCTGCATCTGGGGAATTATCTGGGCGCGATCAAGCAATGGGTCGGGCTGCAGGATGCTTACGAATGCCTGTTCTGCATCGTGGATATGCACGCGATCACCGTGCCGCAAGACCCCGCCGCGCTCCGCCGCAACACCCGCGAAACCGCCGCCGCGTATATCGCCTGCGGTGTGAATCCGGAAAACGCGATCATTTATAACCAATCCGCCGTCAGCGGCCACGCCGAACTCGCCTGGATCCTCGGCTGCCACACCCCGCTTGGGTGGTTAAATAGGATGACGCAGTTTAAGGAGAAGGCGCAGTTTGCTTTTTTACAACCAGTACTTCACCATATTAAAGTTGCAAAAGAACTACTCAACGAGTTTGCTATAAAAAATAGGAACAATGACGTACAAGAAGAAGAGCAAAAAATAGCTAATGCCAACCTCGGCCTCTACGCCTACCCCGTCCTCATGGCGGCGGATATTCTGCTGTATAAGGCCACGCACGTGCCGGTGGGTGAGGATCAGAAGCAGCATCTGGAGCTTGCGCGCGATATTGCGGGCGCGTTTAACAGGGCATACTGTCATCCTGAGCGGAGCGAAGGATCTCAAGCGGCGGGAGATCCTTCGCC